>NZ_LGDO01000494.1:0-41250 GCF_001279805.1 Streptomyces sp. XY431 | reverse complement strand
CGGCGGGCGCCCGCCCGGCCGGCCGTCCCGGCCCGGGCGCGAACGGTGCAGGCGGTGCAGGCGGTGCAGACGCGAACGGTGCGGGCGGCGCGGGAGGTGCTGCGGGAGGTGTCGCGGCAGCAGCGTCAGCACCGTGGTGAGCACCGCGAGCACCAGCACCGCGCGGGCCGCGCCGAAGGAGCCGGTGAAGAACAGCGCCTCCGCGGTCAGCACCGCGAACGCCAGACTCAGCGCGACCACCAGTCCGGCGGCGCTCAGCCGGTCCGGCCCCCGCACCGGCCGGGGTACCGGCCGGGGTACCGGCCGGGGTACCGGCCGGGCCCAGTCCGCGGCCGCCGCGCCCGGGCCGGCCAGCAGGAAGGCGGCCACCACGACGGCCCGCAGCGGCAGGCCGACCGGGAGCAGCTGCGCCGCGACGGCGCACCAGCCGCCCAGCACCGGGAGGAGGCGGGAGAGGGCCCACGGTCGGACGGAGGTCATGGCGTGCTCCCTCCGGCGGGGACGGCCGCGCCGCCCCCGGCGTCGGAATCGGTGTACTGGTAGACCACGGCGTCCTCGTTGGCGTAGACGCGCCGCAGCATGGGTTCGGCCGCCGCCGCGGCCGCCAGGCCCTGGACGGCGGAGGCCGGCAGCAGACCGGTCAGCTCGCAGTCGAGCACCTGGGCCCTGGTGAGGATCAGGTAGGTGGGGCCGCCGGCCGCGTTGGGGGTGGCCAGCGCGCTGCGCAGGGTGTCTCCCGGGGCGGCCGCCAGGTGCCGCAGGTCCTCGCCCGCGGCGTCGCCGAGCACCAGCCGGTCGTGGGTGTCGTAGTTCAGTTCGCCGCCCGGCTCGTTGGCGGTCAGCGAGATGATCCGGGAACCCGCGGGGGTCTCGGCGACGTAGCGCACCGCCGCGACCTCCTGCGGCGTGAAGTAGTTCATCGCCTCCTTGCTGTAGTACCCGAAGAGGGTGCCGCCGAGGAGGCCGAGCAGCAGGACGGCGCAGACGCCGGTCCGCAGCGGGCCGCCGGGCCGGGTGACCGGCCGGGGCGGGGTGCCGGGCGGGAGGGCGCCCTCCGCGGGGGTGCCCGCGCGGTTGCCCCAGAGCAGTGCGGCGGCGAGGAAGGCGGCGGCCGGGAGGGCGAACAGGTAGGCGCGGAACAGCATCTCGCCGTCGTAGGCGTTGGCCAGCAGGACGGCGATCGGCGCCACCAGCAGCGGCAGCAGGCCGACCCGCCGCACCCACCGGTGGCGCAGGGCGCCGGCCAGGGCCAGCAGCAGGACAGCCGCGGTCAGGCCGCGGTCGGCCCAGGAGGCGAGGATCTGGCCGAAGGGTGCCTCGCCGAGCCGGGCGAGGCCCGCGACCGCGTTGTGGTCCGGGGAGCCGAGGGCGGAGATCAGGCCGCTCAGGTTCGCGGACACGAACGGCCGGGCGACGGTGGCGTCCCAGAGGACGGTGAGGCCGACCACGGCGGCCAGCACCGGCAGGACGGTGCGGCGGTTGCGGCGGCCCAGGGCCAGCAGGAGCAGGCTCGCGGCCAGCATGACCGGGGTGAGCTGGTGGGAGGAGACGATCGCGGCGATCAGGACCAGCAGCAGCGCGAACGGTGCCGCCCGCCAGCCGGCCCGCGAGGACGCGTCCAGGACCGTCCCGAGGGCCCGGGCACCCGTGGGTCCGGCAGGTCCGGCGGGGCGGGAGGGTCCGGCGGAACTCGCGGGACCGGCGGCCTCGGACCCGCCCTCGCCCTCCGCCTCGGCCCGGGCCTCCCGGCGCCGCACCGCCAGCCGGTGCACGACCAGGGCGATCACGGTGAGGTGGAGCAGGTAGGCGAGGGCCTGCGGGGAGAAGTAGTCCTGGCCCACCCAGGCGGTCGCGTAGTAGAGCCAGATCCCGCCCCAGACCAGCCGCCGGTCGGTGGTGAAGCTCCGGTAGAGCAGCAGCAGCGGTCCGAGCAGCAGGACGTTGGTGATCACGGGGTACCAGGAGGCGTACCCGAGCACGGAGTCCAGGCCGGTGGCGCGCAGGACCAGCGCGTGCAGCTCGAAGAAGCCGGGCCACTGGTTGTAGACGTCCAGCTTGCCCGCGCCCGGCACCGTCCCGCCGTGCCGCAGCACGGCGTCGATGATCGCGACGTGCTTCCAGGCCCAGGCGTAGCGCAGGGTCGGGTAGAGCAGGCCCGGCGTCGCGTGGATCACCAGGATCAGGGCCAGCACATAGGCGCCCGCCCATCGGTGGCGGACCACCGGGGAGCGCAGCACGGCCACGAAGCCGACGGTGAGCAGGACCGGGGCGGCGAACCAGAGCGGGGGCAGTGCCTGCAGCAGACCGAGGTCGCCCATCCGGGAGAGCCTGGCCTTCGGCAGCGCCAGCAGCCAGAGGGCCAGCGCGGTGGGCAGGGCGCCCAGGGCCACCCAGCCGGACGGCCCGGACGGGGCCGCGGCCAGGGCCGCGCGCAGTGCGCGGGCCCGCCGGGCGGGGGCGGGGCGGACGGTGGTTCGGGGGGCCGGTGTCCGCGGGTCGGGTCGGACGTCTGCACGTTCCGGGGCGTCGGTCACGGCGATCACTCCTGACCGGGGCTCTTCGGCGGCCCGCCGACCGGGCGGCCGAGGGCCGCGCACAGGCGGCGGTAGCCGCGCCACGCCTTGGTGGCGGCGCTCTCGCGGTGGGGCGCGGTCGGGGCGCCCCGGAGCCTGGTCCAGTCGTCGAACACCCGTGGCGGGGTGTCGGCCCGCACCATCAGCCGGGCGATCCGCAGCGGGTCGTCGGCCGGGGAGCTGAAGAGGTTCCCGACCGCGGTGGCGGAGGTGTAGCCGGCCTGGGCGACCTTGCGGCGGACCTCCGCCCCCGAGTAGCCGTGCGGGTAGGCGAAGGAGGCGACCTCGTGGCCCAGCACGTCCTCCAGCTGGCGCTTGCAGCCGACGACCTCGTCGGTGAGCCGGCGGCCGTGGACGGTGTCCATCGGGACATGGGTCCGGGAGTGGGCCCCGATCTCGACGCCGAGGGCGTCGAGGTTGCCGAGCTGGCGCCAGTTCAGCATCGGCGCCGCCGGGAGCAGGCTGCCGCTGCCCCGGCCCCCGGGCGGGTGGAGGGCGCCGGTGGTGACGTACAGGGTGGCGGGCAGGCCCAGGTCGGAGAGGATCGGGGCGACCGTCCAGTAGAAGTCCGCGTAGCCGTCGTCGAAGGTCAGGACGGCCACGCCGGGCGGCAGCGGCGGTCCGCCGCGCAGGGCGGTGACCAGTCGGCGCAGCGGCACCACCCGCAGGCCGCTGTCCCGGATGCGGGCCAGCTGGGCGCGGAACGCGGCGGGGGTGACGGTGTACGGGGCGAGCCAGGACGGCGGGTCCTCGGACACCGCGTGGTAGAGGAAGACCGGGACGGCGTTCACGGGGTGCCCCCGCGGAGGTCGGGGCGCGGCCCGCCGCAGCCGGGAGCGGTGCCCTTGGCGGAGGCGCGGGCCGCGATCCGGGCGACCCGGCCGCGGACCGCCCCGGTGAGGTAGCCGGTGGCGGTGAGGGCGACGCCCGCGCAGAGCGCGCCCGCCGTGGCGGGCCGGCGCCGGGCAAGGCTGCGCAGCAGCGCGGCGGGCACGGTGTGCCGCAGGTAGGCCCGCTCGCTGGCCAGGCCGGCGGCGGCGCCGTCGTACCGGACGACGGCCGCCTTGGAGCACCCCTCCGCCCAGCAGCGGGCGGCGAAGTAGCGGAAGGTGGCGCGGGCCGCCGGCACCCGGTGACGGACGGCCGCGGCCGGCTCGTAGCGCAGGACGGCGCCGGGGTGCTGGGCGGCCAGACGGATGCAGAGGTCGGTCTCCTCGCAGCCGAGCGGGCGGCGCCCGACCCGGCCGAGGTCGGTCCGGAAGCCGCCGGCGGCCAGCACCTCGGCCCGCCGGAAGGACATGTTGGCGCCGATGAGGTTGCGGACCGGGGCCGACCGGACCGGCAGGCCCCGGTAGGAGCAGCCGACCACCCAGTCGAACTCGGGCGGGAACCAGTCGGGGCGGCCGGTCCGCCACCACGGCCGGACGAGGCCGCCGACGCCGAGCACGTCCGGGTCCCGGTAGCCCGCGAGCAGGTGCTCGGTCCAGTCGGGGTCGGCGGCGGCGTCGTCGTCGAGGAAGGCGACCAGGGCGCCCCGGGCCTCGGCCAGGGCGGTGTTGCGGGCGCCGGACAGGCCGCGCCGCTGCCGGTTGGCGAGGATCCGCAGGCCGGTCAGGTGCTCCTGGGCGAGGCGGAGGAGTTCGGGGCAGTGGTCGACGACCAGCAGCAGTTCCTCGGGCGGGCGGCGCTGGGCGTGGACCGAGGCGACGGCGGCGCTGAGGTCGTCCCAGCGCTCGACGGTGTAGGCGCAGATCACCACGGTGAGGTCCGGTGCGGGGCTTTCGGGGGCGCGGGTCCCCTGCCGCGGGCGGATCCGGTCCGGGGTCATGCCGGTTCGCCTCCGTCCGTCAGTTCCGTGTCCGGCCGGTCCGTGTCCGGCCGGTCCGTCGTGCGCAGCCAGCCTCGCAGCACCAGCAGCAGGCCCGCCGCCAGCACGTACTCGGCGATCAGCCAGGCGAGGCCGACGCCGGTCAGTCCGTAGCGGGGCAGCAGGAAGGCGACCAGCGTGATGACCATCGCGCTGGAGGCGACCCTGACCCCGATCATCCAGGGGAGCGCCCGGCGGACCCGGGCCATCTGGATGACCACATTGATCACCGCGACCGGCAGCGCGCACAGCGCCATCAGGCGCAGCACCGTCGTCCCGTGCTCGGCGTAGCCGGGGCCGAAGACGCCGAGGATCCAGCGGGCGCCGACCAGGATGACCAGGACGGCCCCGGCCAGCAGCAGCCCGGTGTGGCGCAGCATCCGCCGGGCGTACTCGGCGAGCCGCCGCGGGTCGCGGGCGCCCTCGACCACCAGCGAGTGGCCCATGCTGAACGTCGCGACGAACAGGGTCTCGGCGATGACGAACGCCAGCGAGTAGTAGGCGCTGCCCTCCGGTCCGAGCTGCGCCAGCACCATCAGCGGAACGACGCTGTAGGCCGCGAAGCTGAAGAGGTTCCCGAGGTAGTCCGCGCCGGCCCAGCGCAGCACCCGCTGCGGGGGTTCGGCGTCGGCGGGCCCGGCCGCCTGGTGGGCGGGCACCGCCCGGCGGAACAGGACGATGTTGGCCAGCCCGATCGAGATCAGCATCGCGGCCGCCCAGGCGAGCATGATGCCGCTGCTGACGGCCAGCACGGCGCAGGCGGCGAGCAGTACGGCCTTGGTGACGGCGAAGACGGCGTTCTCGCCGAGCACCCAGCCGGTCCGGCGGGTGCCGGTGAGCGCGCCGTCCTGGAGCACGAAGACCGAGTAGCCGGCGGTGGCGGCGACGAACGCGACGGCGAGCACCGGTCCGCGCAGGAAGACCAGGTCGGGGGCGATCACCGGGACGAGGAGCAGGAAGCCGACCGCGACCGCGGCGCTGAAGCCGATGCTGATCACGTAGCACCGCAGCACCAGGCTCCTGGTGTGCCGCCCGGCGGCGGGCACGAAGCGGACCAGGGCGTCCCCCAGGTTGAGGCTGCCGAGGGTGGACAGGAACATCGCGGCCGACAGTGCGGCGTAGCTGCGGCCGACCGTCTCGACCGCGTAGTAGCGGGTGGCGAGCAGCCAGAAGAACCCGCCGAGCCCGGCCGCGACGATCGAACTCGCGGCCAGGACGTGCCCGTTGCGCATCAGCGCGTCGGAGCGCGGCCGGCCGTCCGCCGGGCGGAGCGCGGCGCGGGCGCGGGCCGGGAGGGCGCGGGCCGGGAGGGCGCCGCCGGGGAGGGCCGCGCGGACGGCCCGGACCCGGGCCCGCAGCAGGGCGCGGAAGCTGCAGCCGCAGGGCATGGCGACCGGGCACGGGCAGGTCCCGGCCATCGGCCGGCGGCGGCGCGGCCGGGGGCGGGGGTGCTCGACGAGGGAGGCCATCACGGCCTCGGCGCGGTGTCGGCCCGGCGCTGCCGCCGGACACTGCGCAGGTAGCAGAGCGGCCCGTAGAGCAGGCCGAGCAGTTCGAGCCGCCCGAGGTGCGCCATCAGCGGGTCGCGGCGGCCGCCGGCGGGGGTACCCCGGCGCAGGGTCTGCCGGACGCCGCGCGGCACGCGGGCGAGCAGGGCGGCCAGCAGTTCCGGCTGGTGGCGGACCGCGGCGGTCAGGTAGGCGCCGAAGCCGACGCCGAAGCCGAAGACCTGGGTGCTCAGCGCCTCCATCGACCGGCGGTGCGGGTGCCAGACCAGCGCGTCCGGCCGGTAGACGACGGTGCGGCCGGCGATCAGGACCTGGAGGAAGGCGAGCAGGTCCTCGCCGCCGCGGGCGGGGGTGCCGGTGCTGGTCGCCGGGTCGAAGCCGCCGATCTCCCGCAGCAGGTCGGTGCGGAACGCCATGTTGGCGCCGGTGCCCAGCCGCCCGGTGGCGAAGGGGAAGAGCGGGTCCTCGGACGGGTCGAGCAGCGACCAGCTGCGGGCGGTGAAGCCCTTGGCGTAGCCGCAGTACCGTTCCAGCGCGAGCTGGGCGCGGGTGTCGAGTTCGGCGGGCAGCACCAGGCCGGTGACGCAGCCCGCCCGCGGGTCGGTGCGGAAGCCGTCGACCAGCGCGGCGGCCCAGTCCGGGTCTATCAGCAGGTCGTCGTCGGCGAAGGCGCAGATCTCGCCGCGGGCGACCGCGAGGCCGCGGTTGCGGGCCCGGGCCAGGCCGGGCACCGGCTCGTACAGGTAGCGGACCCGGTCGGGGTAGCGCCGTCGGCAGAGCGTCTCGGTGGCCCGGTCGGAGGGGGCGTTGTCGACCACGACCACCTCGGTGTGCCGGTAGCTGCCGGCCAGGACGGCGTCCAGGGAGCGCGGCAGCAGGTCGGTCCGGTCGTGGGTGCAGACGACCACCGTCAGCGGCGGGCCGTCGGCCGGATTGCGGGCCGGCGGGCCGGGGCGGTCCTCCGGGTCGAGGTCACGGGTGACCGCGTCGACCAGCGCGCGGTACGCCGCACCGGGCGCGCCGTCGGCGGCCGGCTCCCCGGTGACCAGGCCGAGCGGGCGGCCGTGGTCGCGGACCAGGGCCAGCACCCGGCCGTCCGGGGTGAACACCCCGCCGCGGCCGGGGCGGCGCAGCACCTCGGGATGCTCCAGGTCGAGTTCGGCGATCGCGACCGGTACGGACGGCAGGACGGTCCGCGCGGACGCGGGGCCGGAGGCAGCGGAGGAGGCGGGAGCAGCGGGGGCGGTCGGGGTGGTCATGAGGATCGGCCTCCGGTCCTGGTGCGGCGTTGCTGCCGGACGGTGCGCAGGTAGCAGAACGGTCCGCGGAGCAGGCCGCGGCGCTCCGTCCGCCGCAGCTCCCGCAGCACCTCGTCGGCCACCCCGTAGCGGGGCCGCGCCGCGGGCCGGTGGGTGCGGTGCCAGCGCCAGAGGCCGTAGGGCAGCAGCCGGAGGATCCCGGCGAGCAGACGCGGCCGGTGGACGACCGCGGCCGTCAGATAGGCGGTGAAGCCGACCCCGAAGCCGTCGACCTGGTGGGCGAGTTCCGCCATGGTCCGCCGGTGGCGGTGCCAGACCAGCGCGTCCGGCTGGTAGCTGACGGTGTGCCCGGCGGTCAGCACCTGGAGGAAGGCGAGCAGGTCCTCGCCGCCGCGGGAGGGGGTTCCGGTCCCGGTCGCCGGGTCGAAGCCGCCGATCGCCCGCAGCACGTCGGTGCGGAACGCCATGTTGGCGCCCATCCCGAACCGGCCGGTGGAGAAGCGGTCCAGCGGGTCCGCCAGACCGTCGCGCAGCGACCAGCTGCGGGTGGCGAAGCCCCGGTTGGGCCCGCTGTACTGCTCCACGACGAACTGCGCCTCGGTGTCGAGTTCGGCGGGCAGCACCAGGCCGGTGACGCAGCCGATCCGGTCGTCGGAGGCGAAGGTGTCCGCCAGGGCGTCCACCCAGCCGGCGTCGGCGATGGCGTCGTCGTCGGTGAAGGCGCAGATCTCGCCGCCGGCGATCGACAGACCGCGGTTGCGCGCCCGGGACAGCCCCGGCAGGGGCTCCCGCACGTAGTGGACCCGGTCCCCGTAGCGCGAGCGGACGAGTTCCTCGGTGGCGTCGGTGGTCGGGGCGTTGTCCACCACGATCACCTCGACGCCGGGGCGTCGGGTGGCCAGGACGGCGTCCAGGCAGCCCGGCAGCAGCGACTCCCGGTCCCGGGTGCAGACGATCACGCTGACCGTGACCGGGCCCGCGGGCACCCGGGCGCGCGCGACCCGACTCGGGCGCGCCGCGGGTGTCGCGGTGGACAGGGCGGGAACGGGGAGTTCCCGGTGGGCGGCGTCGACCAGCGCCCGGCGCAGCGCGGCGGTGCCGCCGGCTGTTCCGGTGGCCGTGACCAGGCCGAGCGGGTGCCCGTGCAGCCGGACCAACGCCAACACGCGGCCGTCCGGGTCGTCGGCCCCGGACCCGCCGGGCGAGCGCAGCCCGCTCGGCTCGTCCAGGTCCAGGTCGACGACCCGGACGGGGGTGTAGAGCGAGTCGCGGGCGGCGGAACGCGGGCAGGCTGCATCGGTGCGCCGGTCGGAGCCCTTCATCGTGGCTCCTCCGCAGGGGCGGTCGCCGAGGGCCGGGCGCCGGGACGCTCGGTGATCAGGGTCCTCAGCACCCGGCGGCCGTCGGCGACGGCATGGAGGTGGGAGCGACCGCTGCGGCGGGGGAGTTCCAGGCTCGGCACCTCGGCGATCCGCAGTCCGGAGCGCAGCGCGTGCGCGATCATCTCGGCCTCGATCTCGAAGCCGGTGGACCGCAGGTCGAGCGCGTCCAGGAAGGAGCGGCGGAAGGCGCAGTAGCCGTAGCACAGGTCGGTGAGGCGCGCGCCGTACAGGCGGTTGGCGACGGTGAGCAGGGCACGGTTGCCCAGCGAGCGGACCCTGGTGAGGTCCAGCGAGCCGCCGCCGCCGATGCAGCGCGATCCTTTGACGAAGTCGTAGCCGTGGTCGAGGAAGTGCAGGAAGTGCGGGATCTCGCCGGGCCACATGGAGCCGTCGGCGTCGATCATGACGATGTACTCGCCGGTGGCGGCGGCGAAGCCGGTCCGCAGGGCGTTGCCCTTGCCGGGGCCCCGCTGGGCGACGCTGCGCACGGTGGGCAGGCAGTGCCGGGCCATCGGGACGGTCGCGTCGCTGGAGGAGCCGTCCACCAGGATGACCTCGTCGACGCAGCGCGGGATCTGCTCGAAGACCCAGGGGATGTTGCGGGCCTCGTTGCGGGCGGGGACGACCAGGCTGACGGTCCGACAGGTGACGACGACGTCCCCGGCCCGGCGCATCGGCCGGGGGCGGGCGGTGTCGTGCTCGGTGTCGCGGTCGGTGGCCCGGCGCAGCGGGTGGCCGTCGTGGCTGTCGTGACTGTCGCGGCCGTCGTGACTGTCACGGCTGTCGTGGCCGTCGTGGCTGTCGGGTCGGGCGCTCGGGGGCGCGGTGGTGCTCATCGAAAGCCGGCCTCTCGGCGAAGAGGTGGTGGGCGGGGCGCCGGACGGACCGGTGGACGGCGGGAACGGCGCGGCCCCTGGCTGTGACGGGTGCGCCCGGCGCGGAGGCGCGGCGCGGCCCGGTGTGACGGGGCGGGCCCGGTGCGGGACGGATGCGCAGGGCTCGGACCCCGGGAGAAAGCCCCGAGGGGGCTGGTCGACGGACCGTGGGACGTCGGGCGACCGCCGGGAACCGGGCGGCCGAAGGGGGTGCGCACCGCTGGTCCCGGACGCCGGGAAAGCGCCGGTCCGTCGTACTGGCGGGGATCCCGCACCAGCGGTGCGGGTACTGCCAGGACCTCATCGTGCGCTCGGTCGCCTCACCACGTCAAGGGTGATTTGTCCGTTTTTTGTACTATTCTCCGTGCGTCACCGCTCGCCCCCGGACCGCGACCGGACGGCCCTGCGGCTCCTCGGCGATCCGTCGGGCGATCTCGGCCGGCCGCACCGGCCGCCCGAAGTGCCAGCCCTGGGCCCAGTCACAGCCGATGACGCGCAGTCGCTCGGCGTCCCGGCGGGTCTCCACGCCCTCGGCGGTGACGGTCAGCCCGAGGGCGTGCGCCATCGACACCAGTCCGCTGACGATCCGCCAGCCGGTCTCCTCGTCCTTGGCCGGGTCGTGCAGGTCACCGACGAAGGACCCGGCGATCTTCAGCCCCGAGACCGGCAGGTCCCGCAGGTAGGCGAGATTGGACCAGCCGGTGCCGAAGTCGTCGACGGCGAGCGAGACTCCCTGCTCGACCAGGCCGTGCAGGGTGCGCAGCGCCTCGTCCTCCGGACCGACCACGGTGGACTCGGTGATCTCCAGCTGGAGCCGGGCCGGGTCCAGGCCGGTGCTGTCGAGGATCCGGTTGAGGTCGCCGACCAGGGCGGCACTGCGGGCCTGGCGGACCGCCAGATTGACGTTGAGCTGCGGCGCGGCGTCACCGAACCGCCGGATCCAGTCGGCGGCCTGACCGCAGGCCTGCTCCAGCACCCAGCGGCCGAGCGGCATGATCAGCCCGGTCTCCTCGGCGGTGGTCACGAACTCGTCCGGGCCCAGCACCCCGAGCTGCGGATGGCGCCAGCGCACCAGCGCCTCGACGGCGGCGAGCCGGCCGTCGGCCAGCGCGTACAGCGGCTGGTAGTCGATGAAGAACTCGCCCCGGTCCAGCGCGGCGGGCATCCGCACCGACACCGCGTAGCGGGAGACGGCGCGGGCGTTCTCCTTGGGGTCGAACAGCGTCCAGCGGCCCCGGCCGGCCTCCTTGGCCCGGTAGAGCGTCAGGTCGGCGGCCCGGACGGCCGCGCCGGGGGTGGTGGTGGAGACCCGGCGCTCCAGCACGCCGACGCTGGCGCCGACGGCGAGCTTGTGGTCGCCGATCAGCACCGGCCCGGCCAGCGCCTTGAGCACCGTCTTCGCGGCGGCCACGGCCTCCTGCTCGCCGCGGCTGTTCTCCAGCAGGACGACGAACTCGTCGCCGCCGAGCCGGGCCACCAGGTGGCCGAGCGGACTGAGCGCGGCCTTCAGCCGGGCCGCGACGGCGGACAGCAGCTGGTCGCCGGTGTCGTGGCCGAGGCTGTCGTTGACCACCTTGAAGCCGTCGAGGTCGACGTAGCAGAGCCCGAACCGGGCGCCCGGGTCCGGGTCCTCGAAGAGCTTCTCCAGCCGTTCGAAGAACGCGGCCCGGTTGGGCAGCCCGGTGAGCGGGTCGTGGGTGGCCTGGTGGCGCAGCCGCTCCTGGAGCCGGTAGCGGTCGGTGACGTCCTCCAGCATCGCGACCTGGTACTGCGGGGTGCCGTCGTCGTCGCGGATCAGCGAGACCGTCAGGTGGGTCCAGACCACCTCGCCGTCCTGCCGGTAGTACGGCTTGTCGAACTGGAAGTACTCGCGCTTGCCGCTGACCAGTTCCTCGTAGACGTCCCAGACGCCGTCGGCGTCCTCGGGGTGGACGAGGTCGCCGACCCGGCGGCCGATCATGTCCTCGGGCCCGGCCCCGAACAGCTCCTGGAGGGCCTTGTTGACGGCCAGGATGTTGCCGTCGGTGTCGCCGATGCCGATGCCGATCGCGGCGCTCTCGAACAGCGCCCGGAAGCGCGCCTCGGACGCCCGCAGTGCCTTCTCGGCCTCCTTGCGGGCGATGTCGGCGGCGGTGCGGATGGCCTCCTGCTCGCGCAGGGTGCGCTCGCGCAGGGCGGCCGCCCAGCCGGCCGCGAACGCGCCGCACAGCGCCGGCCCCCGGCCGTCCGCGGACGGCTGCCGCTGGAGCAGCTCCACCGCGCGGGCCAGCACGATCGGGTCGGTGAACTGGGCCTCGACGAGCTGTGCACCGGCCTCGGCGGCCAGGTGCGGCTCGAACGGGTCCTCCAGCCGGGCGCGGCGGAGCAGCCCGGCGGTCCTGGACACCAGCCGGTCGAGCAGGCCGGGGTGGACCGCCGTGCCGTGGTCACCGGAGAGCAGCCGCGCCCAGTCCTCGTGGAACCGTTCGGCGCCGCTGCTCGGTTCCGGTGCTCCGATCACGGGCGGAACCCCACACCGGCCACCCCGGTCATCCGCTCCGGGTGCTCGCCGACGGCCTCGGGCTGGTCCGGGCGCCACTGCGGCAGGTAGACGACGCCGGGCTCGACGATGTCGAAGCCGGCGAACATCCCGGTGATCTGCTCGACGGTGCGCATCGTCAGCGGCGTGGGCGTCATCCGGTAGAGCCGCTGGTGGTCCTCGGCCTGGTCGGGGCGGCCCTCCAGGGAGGCGTGCGAGAGCACCAGGGCGCTGCCCGGCGGGAGGGCGTCGCGGATGACCGCGATCAGCTTCCACGGGTCGTCCGCGTCCTGGACGAAGTGCATGACGGCGACCAGCAGGACGGCCACCGGCTCGCCGGCCGCGAGCAGGGCGGTCACCTCGGGGCGGGACATCAGGTCGTCGACGTCCCGGACGTCGGCCTGGACGACGAGGCTGCCCGGGTCCTCCTCCAGCAGCAGCCGGCTGTGGGCGACGGCGACCGGGTCGCGGTCGATGTAGACGACCTGGGACTCCGGCCGGATGGCGCGGGCGATCTCGTGGACGGCGCCGAAGGTGGGGATGCCGGAGCCGATGTCCAGGAAACGGCTGATGCCGCGTTCGGCGGTGAACTGCACGGCGCGGCGGAGGAAGGCCCGGTTGGAGCGCATGATCTGCGGCAGCTCCGGCCAGAGGGCGATCGCCTTGCGGGCCATCTCCCGGTCCACCTCGAAGTTGTGCGAGCCTCCGAGGTAGTAGTCGTAGACCCGGGCGGCGTTCGGTTTGTCCAGGTCCGTGCCCTCCGGTACCCAGTTCGGTCGCCGCATCCTCGGGACTCCTTCGTTCCGGTTCCGATGAATCAGTCACCTGCCGTGGCGGCTGAGACTGATGAGACTACAAGCACACAAGATCCTCCCTTGCACGTCGAACGCGTGCAAGCGGAGTGGCATGGTCCTTTTCACGAGCTCGGACGGAGCTGCGGGCGGACCTGCGGGCGGACCCGCGGACGGACCGTGGGCGGACCGTGGGCGGACCCGCGGACGGATCTGCGGGCCCCGCCCGCAGCGCCGAGAATGGAGCCGATGGCCGGACGCATCGAGGACTACGCCCTGATCGGCGACCTGCAGACCGCTGCCCTGGTCGGCCGGGACGGCGCCGTCGACTGGCTCTGCCTGCCCCGGTTCGACTCCCCCACCTGCTTCGCCGCCCTGCTCGGCGACCAGCGGCACGGCGCCTGGCGGCTCGCCCCGGCCGGCGCCGACGCGTGCGCCACCCGCCGCTACCGGCCGGACAGCCTCGTCCTCGACACCGAGTGGCACACCCCCGACGGCCGGGTCCGGATCACCGACTTCATGCCGCAGCGCGGCACGGAAGGACGGCGCCCGCCACGACTGGTCCGGATCGTCGAGGGGCTGGAGGGCGCCGTCCCGGTCCGCGGCGAGCTGCGGCTGCGGTTCAACTACGGGCGGATCGACCCCTGGGTGCGCCGCACCGGGCACCACCGGGTCGCCGTCGCCGGACCCGACTCCGCCTGGCTGCGCGTCCCGCCCGGGGTGCACACCTACGGCGCCGACGGCACCACCGTCTCCGAGGTCACCGTCACCCCTGGCCTCCGCGTCCCCTTCGTCCTCACCTGGCAGCCCTCCCACCTGCGCGCCGCCCCCGGCACCGACCCGGACACCGAACTGCTCACGACCCTCGACACCTGGCGGCGCTGGGCGGCCGGCTGCCGCTACGAGGGCGAGTGGCGGGACGCCGTGCTCCGCTCGCTGATCACCCTCAAGGCGCTCGCCTACGCGCCCACCGGCGGCATCGTCGCCGCCCCCACCGCCTCACTGCCCGAACGCATCGGCGGCCCGCGCAACTGGGACTACCGGTTCTGCTGGCTGCGCGACTCCTCGATGACGCTCTCCGCGCTGCTGCGCGGCGGCTTCCGCGAGGAGGCCGCCGCCTGGCGCCAGTGGCTGCTGCGCGCCATCGCCGGCGACCCCCGCGACCTCCAGGCCCTCTACGGGGTGGCCGGCGAGCGCGTCGTCACCGAGACCGTCGCCGACTGGCTGCCCGGCTACCTCGGCTCGCGCCCGGTCCGGTTCGGCAACGCCGCCGCCGGACAGCTCCAACTCGACGTGCACGGCGAGGTCGTCGACACCCTGCACCTGGCGCTGCTGGCCGGCATCCCGATGGAACGGCACGTCTGGACCCTGCTGCGCGCACTGATGGACCACCTCGAACAGCACTGGCGCGAACCGGACGAGGGCCTGTGGGAGGTGCGCGGCGCGCGGCGGCACTTCGTCCACTCCAAGGTGATGTGCTGGGTCGCCGCCGACCGGGCGGTGCGGCTCGCCGAGGCCACCGGGCTGCCCGCGCCGCTCGACCGCTGGCGGGCCATGCGGGACGCCGTGCACGCCGACGTCTGCGCCCACGGCTACGACCGGCGCCGGGGCGTGTTCGTCCAGCACTACGGCGGGCACGGGCTGGACGCGGCCACGCTGTTCGTGGTCAAGAGCGGCTTCCTGCCGCCCGACGACCCGCGGGTGGTGCGCACCGTCGACGCCGTGCGGGACGGCCTCGACCACGGCGGGCTGGTCCGCCGCTACCGTCCGGCAGCCGGCACCGACGGACTGCCCGGCGGCGAGGGCGCGTTCCTCGCCTGCTCGTTCTGGCTCGCCGACGCGCTCGCCGCGACCGGGCGGCGGGACGAGGCGCGCGAGCTGTTCGCCCGGGTGGTCGGCCTGGCCAACGACCTGGGCCTGCTCTCGGAGCAGTGGGACCCGCACGCCCGGCGCCAACTCGGCAACACCCCGCAGGCGTTCAGTCACGTGGCACTGGTGAACACCGCCTTCGCCCTGGCCGAACCCGGAGGGTAGCCGCCCCGGTGGCCGGAGGGCCCGGCGCCCTGCCGGAGCGGGTCCGGCGCGGACTACAGTGCCCCCGTGGACCTCAACCACTACCGGTTCCGCGGCGTGTGGCGGCTGGCCGCCCCGCCGTCGGCGGTCTTCGCGGCGCTCGCCGACGTCCCCGGCTATCCGCGCTGGTGGCCGGAGATCCTCTCGGTCCGGGAGACCGGGCCGGACCGGGGCGAGGTGCTGGTCCGGGCCCTGCTCCCCTACCGGCTGGTGATCGGGCTGACCGCCGTGCGCCAGGACCGCGCCGCCGGGGTCCTGGAAGCGGCCATGGACGGCGACCTCACCGGCTGGTCCCGCTGGACGGTCGCGGCGGACGGCGCGGGCGGCAGCCTGGTCCTGTTCGAGGAGGACACCCGCCCGGCCAAGCCGCTGCTGCGCCTGCTGGCACTGCCCGCCCGGCCGCTGTTCCGGGCCAACCACGCGGTGATGATGCGGCGCGGGCGGCGCGGCCTGGCGGCCCACCTCGGGGCTCGCTGAAGGCGTCGAAATGGCCCGATTCACCCGTTCGCACCGGCTCTGACCTGCGAGGACACTCCTTCACCAGATGTTTGCGCGGCACTCCCGCATGGTCCGTAGCAGACTGGGCAGGGTAGTCCGGGCCGCACCCGTGCCCCAAGGATGGTGAGTCCGGTGATACCCGTTCGACCGACCGGTCCGACCGACCGGCAGTATCAGACCGACCGGCAGTACGCGGGACCTCCCGCCGATTCGGTGACCCCGCTCACCGAATCCGCCGCGCGCAACCACATGACCGGCGTCTGTTTCAAGATCGGCCCGCCCCGGCTGGTCGGCGTCGAGCTGGAGTGGTTCGTCCACGACGACCGATGTCCCGACGAACCCGTCCCTCCGGAACGACTGCACGCCGCACTGGACGCACTGCCGCTCGGCGGCCCCGACGGGACCTCGCTCCCCTCCGGTGCCCGCCTCACCCTCGAACCCGGCGGACAGGTCGAGCTCAGCTCCCCGCCCGCCGACAGCCTCACCGGCTGCGTCGCCGACACCCGGCGTGACCTCGCCGCCCTGCGGAGCGCCTTCGCCGCCCAGGGCCTGCGCCTCACCGGCACCGGCACCGACCCGCTGGCCCGCCCCCGCCGGATGGTGCTGAACCACCCGCGCTACCTCGCGATGGAGCACCACTTCGACTCGGCCGGACCCTGGGGCCGGATCATGATGACCGGCACCGCCTCGCTCCAGGTCTGCCTGGACGCCGGGGCGGAGAGCGGCCCGCAGGCGCTGGACCGCCGCTGGCACCTCGCCCACCGGCTCGGCCCGGTGCTCGTCGCCGCCTTCGCCAACTCCCCGGTGCTGGACGGCCGCCCCACCGGGCACCGGTCCACCCGGCAGACCGTCTGGTCCCGGATGGACCCCTCCCGCACCCTGGCCCCCGCGCCCGACCACGGCGACCCGCGCGAGGCCTGGACCCGGTACGTGCTGGACGCCCAGGTGCTCTGCGTGCGCCGCCGCGACGGCCTGCCGTGGACCGCGCCCACCGGACTGACCTTCCTCGACTGGCTGCGCGGCGGCGGCGAGCGGCCGCCCACCCTGGCCGACCTCGACTACCACCGCACCACGCTGTTCCCGCCGGTCCGCCCGCGCGGCCACCTGGAGCTGCGGATGATCGACGCCCAGCCCGGGGACGGCTGGATCGTCCCCGCCGCCCTGGTCACCGCGCTGCTGGACGACCCGGTCGCCGCGGACACCGCGCTCGCCGCCCTGGAGCCGCTGGAGCCGCCACCGGGCACCGCCGGTCCGCGCGCGCCGCGCAGCGACGTCTGGCGCCGGGCCGCCGCCCTGGCGACCGCCGACCCCGAGCTGCGCCGCGCCACCCTCGCCTGCTTCGCCGCCGCCGACGCCGCGCTGGGCCGCCTGCCCGGCGCCGAGCGGCTGCGCGCCACCGTCGCCGCGTTCGCCGAGCGCTATCCCGCGCGCGGCCGCTGCCCGGCCGACGACCAGCTGGACGCCCTGCGCTCCGGCACCCGACACACTCCCCCGGAGGAGGCCGCACCATGATCGACGACGCCCGCGCCGACCGCAGCGCCCGGGAGACCCGCCCGCCGTCGCCCCTCCCGTCGGAGGTGCAATCGCCCGAGGCACTGTCGCCCGAGGCCCTGTCCCCCGAGGCCCTGCGGGAGACCATCGCCGCCGAGCTGCTGGCCGCCCGCGCCCGCACCGCCGCGCTCACCGACTGCGTCGAGGACCACGACCTCACCGCCCAACACTCCCCGCTGATGTCGCCGCTGGTCTGGGACCTCGCCCACATCGGCAACCAGGAGGAGCTCTGGCTGCTGCGCAACATCGGCGGCCGCGACCCGATGCACCCGGAGATCGACCCGCTCTACGACGCCTTCGAGCACCCCCGCGCCGAGCGCCCCACCCTGCCGCTGCTGCCGCCCGGGGAGGCCCGCGCCTACGCCGGCGAGGTGCGCGGCCGAGTGCTCGACCTGCTCGCCGCCAGCCCGCTGGAGGGGGCGCCGCTGCTCGACGCCGGGTTCGCCTTCGGCATGATCGCCCAGCACGAACAGCAGCACGACGAAACGATGCTGATCACCCATCAGCTCCGCCGGGGCGAACCCGCGCTGGCCGCCCCGGCGCCCCCGCCCGCCCCCGCCGACGCCGCCGCGCTGCCCGCCGAGGTGCTCGTCCCGGCCGGCCCGTTCACCATGGGCACCGACACCGAGCCCTGGGCGCTGGACAACGAACGCCCGGCCCACCGGGTCGACCTGCCCGCCTACCGGCTGGACACCACCCCGGTCACCAACGGCGCCTACCTGCGGTTCGTCGAGGACGGCGGCTACGACGAGCCGCACTGGTGGACCCCCGAGGGCTGGGCGCACCGGCGGAGCGCCGACCTGACCGCGCCGCTGTTCTGGCGCCGCGAGGACGGCCAGTGGCAACGCCGCCGGTTCGGCGTCCTGGAGCCCGTCCCGCTGGACGAGCCGGTGCTGCACGTCAGCTGGTACGAGGCGGACGCCTACGCCCGGTGGGCCGGACGCCGGCTGCCGACCGAGGCGGAGTGGGAGAAGGCCGCCCGGCACGACCCGGCCTCCGGCCGCTCGCGCCGCTTCCCGTGGGGCGACGGCGCCCCCGGCGCCGAGCACGCCAACCTGGGCCAGCGGCATCTGCGCCCGGCCCCGGCCGGCAGCTACCCGGAGGGTCAGTCCCCGTACGGGGCAAGGCAGTTGATGGGCGATGTGTGGGAGTGGACGGCCAGTGACTTCCGGCCGTACCCGGGTTTCCGGGCCTGGCCGTACCGGGAGTACTCGGAGGTGTTCTTCGGGCCCGAGTACAAGGTGCTGCGCGGCGGCTGCTTCGCGGTGGCGCCGGTCGCCTGCCGGGGCACCTTCCGCAACTGGGACTATCCGATCCGGCGGCAGATCTTCGCCGGGTTCCGCACCGCCGCCGATGTCACGGACACCGCCGACGGCCCCGCCCCCGCCCGGGAGGCCGGCTGATGTGCCGCCACCTCGCCTACCTCGGTGAGCCGGTGTCGCCCCGGGCGCTGCTGGTGGAGCCGCCGTTCGGCCTCCACCGGCAGTCCTGGGCCCCGCGCCTCCAGCAGTACGGCACCGTCAACGTGGACGGCTTCGGCCTCGGCTGGTACGCGGACGGCGACGAGGTGCCCGCCCGCTACCGGCGGGCCGGACCGATCTGGGCGGACGCCTCGTTCGGCGACCTCGCCCGGGTCCTGCGCACCCGGGCACTGCTGGCGGCGGTCCGCTCGGCCACCGAGGGCTGCGCGGCCGGTGAGGAGGCGGCCGCGCCGTTCGCCGCCGGGCGCTGGCTGTTCAGCCACAACGGGGCGCTGGCCGGCTGGCCGGAGCGGACCGGCGCGCTGGCCGCACTGCTGCCGCCCGCCGAACTGCTCGGCCTGGTGGCCCGCACCGACTCGGCCCTGCTGTGGGCGCTCGCCCTGCACCGGCTGCGCGCGGGTGCCGGACTCGGCGACGCGCTGGCCGGCACCGTCGCGGACGCGGCCGGGCACACCACCGGCCGGATGAACCTGCTGCTCACCGACGGCCGGGAGATCGCCGCCACCGCCTGGGGCGACACCCTGCACCACCGGACCGTGCCGGGCCTCGGGGTGGTGGTGGCCTCGGAGCCCTCCGACGACCACCCCGGCTGGGTCACCGTGCCGGACCGGTCGCTGCTGCTGGCCGGACCGGACGGGGTGACCGTCAAGCCGCTCTGAGCGCCGCGAGCACCCTGGGCGTCCTGGGCGTCCTGGGTCTTCCGATCGCCGCACCCCTGGCCAATATCTTCACTTCCTGAACAGAGGATCCGCCTGTCATGAGCACCTTTGATCTCACCCGACTGCTGCCCGCCGACCACTTCAGCACGGCGCTGCGGCACGACGTCCAGTCCGGCCTCACCGCCGAGCCCAAGACGCTGCCGCCCAAGTGGTTCTACGACGCGCGGGGCAGCGAGCTGTTCGAGGAGATCACCCGGCTGCCCGAGTACTACCCGACCCGGGCCGAGCGGGCCATCCTCACCGCCCGGGCCGGCGAGATCGCCGCCGCCACCCGGGCCCGCACCCTGGTCGAGCTCGGCTCGGGCTCCTCCGAGAAGACCCGGCTGCTCCTGGACGCGCTGCGCGACCTGGGCACGCTGGAGACGTACGTGCCGGTGGACGTCAGCGAGAGCGCGCTGACCTCGGCCGGGGAGGCCCTTGCCGACGAGTACCCGGGCCTCGCGGTGCACGGCGTGCTGGCCGACTTCACCGCCCGGCTCGACCTGCCGCCGGCCGGCGGCCCCCGCCTGGTCGCCTTCCTCGGCGGCACCCTCGGCAACCTGCTGCCGCCCGAGCGGGCCGCCTTCCTGCGCGGACTGCGGGCCGCGCTCGACCCCGGCGACTTCCTGCTGCTCGGCACCGACCTGGTCAAGGACCCGGCGGTGCTGGTCGCCGCCTACGACGACGCGGCCGGGGTGACCGCGGAGTTCAACCGGAACGTGCTCAACGTGCTGAACCGCGAGCTGTCCGCCGACTTCGAGCCGGACTCGTTCGCGCACGTGGCGCTCTGGGACCCGGAGCGGGAGTGGATCGAGATGCGGCTGCGCTCGCTCGTCGACCAGACCGTGAAGATCCCGGCGCTGGACCTGCCGGTGAACTTCGCGAAGGGCGAGGAGCTGCGCACCGAGGTGTCGGCGAAGTTCCGCCGGGAGCGGGTGGCCGAGGAGCTGGCCGCGGCCGGACTGCGGCTCTCGGCCTGGTGGACGGACGACCAGGAGCGGTTCGGCCTGTCGCTGGCCCACCCGGCCTGAGCGGACTCGCCCCGACCCCTCATTTGATTGTTCACCTTACTAATCAGCGAAGGCGCTTGAGCGGCATCCCACGTACAACACTTGAACATTGAGGGGTTACGATCTCGGCTACCAAGCTCAGCGTTGAGTACCAGGAGTCAAGATCGTGAGCGTCACCCAGCAGTCCGTGGAGCCCTCGGGGCCCTCGGGGGCGGAGACCGGGCCGGCACCGTCCGGCCGGCTCGGCTTCGTCGTCTTCATCACCGCCGCCGCGGCCCTCGGCGGCTTCCTGTTCGGCTACGACAGCTCCGTGATCAACGGCGCGGTCTCCGGCATCCAGGAGAAGTTCGGCGTCGGCGACGGCGTGACCGGCCTGATCGTCTCCTCCGCGCTGCTGGGCTCGGCCGTCGGCGCCGCCCTGGCCGGCCGGTTCGCCGACCGCTACGGCCGGATCACCGTGATGAAGGCCGGGGCGCTGCTCTTCGCGGTCAGCGCGATCGGCTCGATGCTGCCGTTCTCCGCCTGGGACCTCGCCTTCTGGCGGGTCCTCGGCGGAGCGGCCATCGGCATCGCCTCGGTCATCGCCCCGACCTACATCGCCGAGGTGGCGCCGACCAAGTACCGGGGCCGGCTCGCCTCCTTCCAGCAGGCCGCGATCGTGCTCGGCATCGCGATCTCGCAGCTGGTCAACTGGCTGCTGGCGGACGCCGCCGGGGGCGACACCCGCGGCCACCTGCTCGGCCTGGAGGCCTGGCAGTGGATGCTCGGGATCTGTGTCGTACCGGCCGCCGTCTACTTCGCGCTGGCCTCGACCATCCCCGAGTCGCCGCGCTTCCTGATCGCCGCCGACCGCCTCGACGAGGCCCGCGCCGTGCTCGCCGACATCGAGGGCCGGGACTCCGACACCGAGGCCCGGATCGCCGAGATCCGCGGCCTGATCGACTCCGACCACCGGCCGCGCTTCCGCGACCTGCTCGGCGGCCGGTTCGGCCTGCTGCCGATCGTCTGGGTCGGCATCGGCCTGTCGGTGTTCCAGCAGCTCGTCGGCATCAACGTGATCTTCTACTACTCGTCGATCCTCTGGCAGTCCGTCGGCATCGACCAGTCCAACTCGCTGCTGATCAGCTTCATCGGCTCGGTCATCAACATCCTCGGCACCGTGATCGCGATCCTGCTGGTCGACCGGATCGGCCGCAAGCCGCTCGCCCTGATCGGCTCGGCCGGTATGGCCGTCGCCCTGGGCGCCTGCGCCTGGGCGTTCTCCTCCGCCACCGGCAGCGGGGACGACGTCACCCTGCCCGACCTCCAGGGCACCGTGGCGCTGATCGCCGCCAACGCCTTCGTGCTGTTCTTCGCCCTCTCCTGGGGCGTGGTGGTCTGGGTGATGCTCGGCGAGATGTTCCCCAACCGGATCCGCGCCGCCGCGCTCTCGGTGGCCGCCTCCGCGCAGTGGATCGCCAACTGGGCGATCACCGTCTCGTTCCCGGCGCTCTCGCGCTGGAGCCTCTCCGCGACCTACCTCGCGTACGCGCTGTTCGCGGCGCTGTCGATCGTCTTCGTGGCGAGGTTCATGAAGGAGACCAAGGGCGTCCGGCTGGAGGACATGGGCTGAGCCCGTCCCCCTTCGATCGGCCCCCGCACCCTAGCGCTTGGACGCAGGGAGCGGGGGCCGAATCGTTCACTCTCTGCGGCGGGCCGGGCACCTCCGGTTTCCTTACCGGCAGGAGGGATGTCCTTGATCTTCGACCGGCTACGCACCCGCAGCATTCGCGGCGACCGCGGTGACCGAACCGACCGCGGCGACCGAACCGACCGCGGCCCGCGGCGGGTCACCGCCGCACCCGTCGGCGCCTGCCCCTATTCGCACGGCCACGTCCACGGCCACCTGGTGCCCGAGGAACCCCCGGGCACCGCCGCCCCGGAACCGGCCGACGACGACCACTTCACCGACCCCCGGCAGGCGGCCGAGTTCGTCCGGCAGTTCCACCGCGAGCAACCCGCCGCCGGCGACGCCGCCGCCCGGGTCCGCGCCGTGCTCGACGAGATCGACCGCACCGGCACCTACGAGCACACCCCCGCCGAACTCGCCCACGGCGCCCGGCTCGCCTGGCGCAACGCCGCCCGCTGCATCGGCCGGCTGTACTGGCGCAGCCTGGTGGTCCGCGACCTGCGGCACCTCTCCTCCGCCGACGACATCGCCGCCGAGTGCTTCGACCACCTGCGCACCGCCACCAACGGCGGGCGGATCCGCCCGGTGGTCTCGGTGTTCGCCCCCGACCGGCCGGGCCGCCCGGCCGCCCGGATCGTCAACCAGCAGCTGATCCGCTACGCCGGGCACCCCGGCCCGGACGGCGGCTGGACCGGTGACCCGGCCGGTGCGCAGCTCGCCGCCCGGGCCCGCGACCTCGGCTGGAAGTGCGGCGAGGAGCCCTTCGAGGTGCTGCCGCTGCTCGTCCAGGAGCGGCCCGGTGAGCGGCCCGAATGGTACGAACTGCCGGAGGACACCACCCTGGAGGTCCGGCTCTCGCACCCCGAGCACCCGTGGTTCGCCGAGCTCGGCCTGCGCTGGTACGCGGTACCGGCGATCAGCGACATGACGCTGGAGATCGGCGGCGTCCGCTACCCGACCGCGCCGTTCAACGGCTGGTACATGGGCACCGAGATCGGCGCCCGCAACCTGGCCGACGCCGACCGCTACGCGATGCTGGCCACCGTCGCCGAGCGGCTCGGCCTGGACACCTCCCACGAGCGCACCCTCTGGCGGGACCGCGCGCTGGTGGAGCTGAACGTCGCGGTGCTGCACTCCTTCCAGGAGGCCGGGGTGACGATCGCCGACCACCACACCGAGTCGGAGCGCTTCCTCAAGCACGTCGCGCAGGAGAAGCGGCTCGGGCGGCCGACGCCCGCCGACTGGAGCTGGATCGTGCCGCCGGTCTCGGGCGGGCTGACGCCCGTCTACCACCGGTACTACGACCCGGTGGACCCCGAGCTGCGGCCGGCGTTCGTGGCCCGCGAGCCCTGGTGACCGGTCTGCTCCAGCCGTTGGCCACCGGTCGGCGAACCCTGCTGACCGGCCTGCGAGCCCTGGTGACCGGCGGATCCCAGTCGTTCGAAGCGCAGCTCCAACCCGTCGAGCAGCGCCTCCAGCCCCGTCTCGAAGGCGCCCTCGTCCACGGCCGTCCGGTGCTCGGCCAGCCGGTGCGCCTCGCCGAGGTGGGGGTAGTCGGCCGCGTCGTACAGCCCGGCGTCCTCCGGGAAGCCGGCCGCGAAGGAGGCCAGGGCGGAGCCGGTGACGAAGTAGCGCATCAGCGCGCCGATCCTGGTCGCCTGCCCGCGCGGCCAGCCCGCCTCGACCAGGCAGCCGAAGACGGCGTCCGCCAGCCGCAGCGCGTTCGGCCGGCGCCCGGGGCCCTGGGCCAGCACCGGGACGATGTTGGGGTGGGCGGCGAGCGCGGCCCGGTAGGAGCGGGCCCAGGCCCGCAGCGCCTCCGGCCAGGGCGCGCCGGTGCCGAACATCGACAGGTCGACTTCCCCGATCACCCCGTCCACGACCGCGTCCAGCAGTTCGTCCTTGGTGGCGAAGTGGTTGTAGAGGGACGGCCCGCTCACCGAGAGCTCGCCGGCCAGGCGGCGGGTGGAGAGCGCGGCCAGGCCCTCCTGGTCGACCAGCCGCAGCGCGGCGCCGACGATGCGCTCGCGGTTGAGCAGGGGGGTGCGCGGGCGGGGCATCGGCGCGGCTCCTCCGGTGGGTGTTCGCGGTCGGGTGGGTGTTCGCGGTCGGGTGGGTGCGTCCGGCCCGACCGGTTCGTCCGGTCGGGTGGGCTCGGTGCGGGGCGGGCCCGATTCTGACAGGTCCCCCTTCCCAGGAGGCCTCGCCCGGGGCTACAGTCCCGGTAAAACTTGCAGCGCTAGTTTAACCGGATTGGTCGCTCGCCATGGATCTGGAGCTCTCCGAGGAACAGGCCGCCGTCCGCGAGCTCGCGGCCTCCTTCACGGACCGCGAGATCGCCCCGCACGCCGCCGCCTGGGACCGCGCCGAGTCGGTGGACCGCGCGATCATCGGCCGGCTGGGCAAGCTCGGCTTCCTCGGGCTGACCCTCCCCGAGGAGTACGGCGGCAGCGGCGGCGACCACCTCGCCTACTGCCTCGTCCTGGAGGAACTCGGCCGGGGCGACTCCGCCGTGCGCGGCATCGTCTCCGTCTCGCTCGGCCTGGTCGCCAAGTCCGTCAACGCCTTCGGCACCGAGGAGCAGAAGCGCCACTGGCTGCCCCGGCTCACCTCCGGCGAGGCGCTCGGCTGCTTCGCCCTCACCGAGCCCGGCACCGGGTCCGACGCCGCCAACCTCACCACCCGGGCCGTCCGCGACGACGACCGGGGCGACTGGCTGCTCAGCGGCACCAAGACCTTCATCACCAATGGCACCTGGGCCGACGTCGCCCTCGTCTTCGCCCGCACCGGCGAGCCCGGCCACCGCGGCATCACCGCCTTCCTCGTCCCCACCGACCTGCCCGGCTTCACCCGCACCGAGATCCACGGCAAGCTCGGCCTGCGCGGCCAGGCCACCGCCGAACTCGCCTTCGACGCCGTCCGGGTGCCCGACAGCGCCCGGCTCGGCGAGGTCGGCAAGGGCTTCACCGTCGCCATGGCCGCCCTCGCCAAGGGCCGGATGTCCGTCGCCGCCGGCTGCGTCGGCATCGCCCGGGCCTGCCTCGACGCCGCCGTCCGGTACGCCGGCGAACGCGAGCAGTTCGGCGTGCCGATCGCCTCGCACCAGCTGGTGCAGCAGCTGCTCGCCGGGATCGCCGTGGACGTCGAGGCCGCCCGGCTGCTCACCTGGAAGGTCGCCGACCACATCGACCGCGGCCTGCCGTTCGCCACCGAGTCCTCCGTCGCCAAGCTCTTCGCCAGCGAGGCGGCGGTGCGGGCCGCCAACAACGCACTCCAGGTGTTCGGCGGCTACGGCTTCATCGACGAGTACCCCGTCGGCAAGTACCTGCGCGACGCGCGGGTGATGACCCTCTACGAGGGCACCAGCCAGATCCACCAACTGCTCATCGGGCGCGCGCTCACCGGCGTCAACGCCTTCTGACACCCACGCCCTCCGACCTTTACGCCTTCTGACACCCCAGCGGGGACACCCCTCCCCCACCACCACCCTCCCAGAAGGAGATCCGCCGTCGTGCGTCCCGTCTACTTCGCCGCGGCCCGCCGCACACCCATCGGCCGGCTGCGCGGAGCGTTCGCCGCGGTCCGCCCGGACGACCTCTCGGCCACCGTGCTGCGCGCCCTGCTCACCGACCTGCCCACCCTCGACCCGGCCCGGATCGACGACGTCTACTGGGGCGCCGCCAACCAGGCCGGCGAGGACAACCGCAACGCGGCCCGGATGGCCGTCCTGCTCGCCGGACTGCCCGACAGCGTGCCCGGCGCCACCGTCAACCGGCTCTGCGCCTCCGGCCTGGAGGCGGTCACCATGGCCGCCCGGGCGATCGGCTCCGGCGAGGCGGACGTGGTGCTGGCCGGCGGCTGCGAGTCGATGACCCGCGCCCCCTTCGTCCTGCCCCGCCCCGACGAGGCGCTGCCGCACCGGATGGAGACCTTCGACACCCGGCTCGGCTGGCGGCTCACCAACCCGCGGATGGCCGAACTCCACGGCGTGCTCTCGATGGGCGAGACCGCCGAGGAGGTGGCCGGCCGGTACGGCATCACCCGGGAGCGGCAGGACGCGTTCGCGCTGCGCAGCCACCAGCTGGCCGCCGCCGCGCGCAAGGACGGCCACTTCGACGCCGAGCTGATCCCGGTCGAGCGCGCCGACGGGGTGACCGTCGACCAGGACGAGTCGATCCGCGAGGACACCAGCCTGGAGAAGCTCGCCCGGCTCAAGCCCGCCTTCCGCCCCGAGGGCACGGTGACGGCGGGCAACGCCTCGCCGATGAACGACGGCGCGGCCGGGCTGGTCCTGGTCAGCGAGGAGGCGCTCGGCGAGTTCGGCCTGGAGCCGCTCGGCCGGTACGTGGCCGGGGCCTCGGCGGGCGTGCACCCGGACGTGATGGGCATCGGACCGGTCCCGGCCACCCGCAAGGTGCTCGCCCGGGCCGGCTGGACGCTGGCGGACGTCGCGGAGGCCGAGCTGAACGAGGCGTTCGCGGCGCAGGTGCTGGCCTCGGTCGACCAGTTGGGGATCGACCCCGAGCTGGTCAACCCGACCGGTGGCGCGATCGCGCTCGGCCACCCGCTCGGCGGCTCCGGCGCCCGGATCCTCACCACCCTGCTGCACCGGATGCGCCGTACCGGCGGCCGCCGCGGCCTCGCCACCATGTGTGTGGGCGTCGGCCAGGGCACGGCGGTGCTGGTCGAGTCCGCCTGACGGCCCGAACTCCTTTTGTCCTTTCCACTCTTGAGGAGCAGCACCATGACGCGTTTCGCAGGCAAGGTCGCCGTCGTCACCGGCGGCGCGCAGGGCATCGGCGCCGCGACGGCGCGCCTGCTGGCCGAGGAGGGCGCGACGGTGGCCGTCGTCGACCTCTCGGCCGAACGGGCGGCCGGCACCGCCGAGGAGATCACCGCCAAGGGCGGCACGGCCCGGGCGTACGGCTGCGACGTGGCCGACTACGACGCCGTGGAGGCGGTGTTCGCCCGGATCGCCGAGGACCTCGGCGGTCTGCACATCCTGATCAACAACGCGGGCATCACCCGGGACAACCTGTTCTTCAAGATGCCCAAGGCCGACTGGGACGCCGTCCTGACGGTCAACCTCACCAGCGCCTACAACTGCAGCCACGTGGCGCAGAAGTACATGGTCGCGCAGAAGTGGGGCAAGATCGTCTCGCTCAGCTCGCGCTCCGCGCTGGGCAACCGGGGCCAGGCCAACTACGCCGCTGCCAAGGCCGGCATCCAGGGCCTGACCGCGACGCTCGCGATCGAGCTGGGCCCGTTCAACATCAATGTGAACGCCGTCGCCCCCGGCTACATCGCCACCCCGATGACCGCCGCGACGGCCGAGCGGGTCGGCTCCACCGCCGAGGACCACCAGGCCGAGGTGTCCGCCCGTACGCCGCTGCGGCGGGTCGGTCAGCCGGAGGAGGTCGCCTCGGTGGTCGCCTTCCTGGCGAGCGAGGAGGCTTCCTACGTCAGCGGCCAGACCCTGTACGTCAACGGCGGGGCGCGCTGACACGCCGGTGATGATCTGACGATATGTCAGGGAACCGTCCCCGGTGCTGGGTTACCTTCACCTGGGACGGTCTTGACCTTTTCCGGTGGCCGGTAACGACCATGCCGACAGTATGAAATGACTATGGCATGATCATGCGGCAGTCGATGGGATGGCCCAACCGACCCGACCGATCCCGGCCGGGCCCACGTCCCAAGGAGTCCCATGGGCAGCCCCCGCACCCTCCGCCGCGCCCTGGCCCTGCTCGCCGTCGGGGCCACCGCCCTCACGGCCGGCACCGTCTCCACCGGCTCCGTCGCCTCCCTCGCCGCGGGCACCACCACCGCGGGCACGCCGACCGCCGCCGGCGTCCACGTCCGGCCCGCCTCGGCCGGCCATGTCAACGCCCTCGGCCGGACCGCGCCGCTGTCCACCTCGGACTGCGTCAGCCAGCTCGGCATCCACTGCTACTCCCCGCTCCAGTACCGCGAGGCCTACAACCTGAACTCCCTCTACAAGGAGGGCGTCACCGGCAAGGGCCGCACCATCGTCATCGTCGACTCCTTCGGCTCGCCGACCATCCAGCACGACCTGGAGGTCTTCGACAAGCAGTGGGGCATCCCGGACACCCAGGTCGAGATCATGAAGTGGGGCAACGTCCCGCCCTTCGACCCCACCAACCCCGACCACACCGGCTGGGCCGGCGAGTCCACCCTGGACGTCGAGTACGCGCACGCCGTCGCCCCGGACGCCCACATCATCCTGGTCGAGACCGGCGTCGCCGAGACCGAGGGCACCACCGGCCTGCCCGAGATGATGGACGCCGAGCAGGCGCTCATCCGCTCCGGCCGCGCCGACGTCATCTCGCAGAGCTTCGGCGCCACCGAGAACACCTTCCCCGGCTTCGACAAGGGCGACTTCAAGTCGCTCACCGACCTGCGCTACGCCTTCAAGGAGGCCGCCGCGCACGACGTCACCGTCCTCGCCTCCTCGGGCGACAACGGCGCCACCGACGCCCAGGAGAACGGCTCGGACCTCTACCCGTACAAGGTCAACTCCTGGCCGTCCTCGGACCCGCTGGTCACCTCCATCGGCGGCACCCAGATGACCCTGGACGACGCAGGGAAGCGCACCGCGCCGGACAAGGTCTGGCACGACGCCTACGGCGCGGGCGGCGGCGGCGTCTCCGGCGTGTTCGACCGGCCGCTCTACCAGACCGGCGTCGCCAAGGTCACCGGCAACCACCGCGGCACCCCGGACATCAGCATGAGCGCCGCCGTCGACGGCGGTGCCTGGACCTACGAGTCCTACGACCCCACCCGCGCCGGCTGGCACCTCACCGGCGGCACCAGCGAGGCCGCGCCGATCTTCTCCGGCGTCGTCGCCCTCGCCGACCAGCTCGCCGGCCACCGCCTCGGCCAGCTCAACTGGCGCCTCTACGGCCTGAACCTGCTCCCGAACCAGTGGAGCGGCATCACCGACGTGACCACCGGCGACAACTCCTGGGACACCGTCACCGGCTACCAGGCCGCCAAGGGCTACGACCTCGCCAGCGGCCTCGGCACCATCGACGCCGGCCGCTTCGTGCACGCGCTCGCGGGGCGGTAGTACCTGACCCAACGCGGCGCGGCCGTCCACCGATTGGCGGACGGCCGCGCTGTGCTGTGCCCGTCAGACCGACTGCGCGAACTCAACGAAGGAACGCCAGGCGGTCGGGGAGAAGGCCAGGCGGGGACCGGACTTGTCCTTGGAGTCACGCACCAGGACTGATTCCGTGGTCTCGGCGACCTCTACGCAGTCGCCGCCCTCGTTGCCGCTGTAGCTGCTCTTGAACCACACCTCGACGCAAGCGCCGCCCTCGCCACCACTGTGGCTGCTCTTGAACCACACCGGATCGCCGCTCATCGGACCGACCTCGCGAACTCGACGAACGAGCGCCAAGCATTCGGCGAAAAGGCCAGCTTCGGACCGGACTTGTCCTTCGAATCACGCACCAGGACCGTGTCAACTACCTCGGCGACCTCGACGCAGTTGCCACCCTCGCCGCCGCTGTGGCTGCTCTTGAACCACACCAGATCGCTGCTCATCGCTCTCCCAGCATCTTCTCGATCAAGGACAGGGAATCCTGCGGAGAGTGCGCCTGCGCCCTGAGGGTGCCGTACCGCACGTTCAGGAAACGGACTTCCTCCGCATCCGTGATGAGCCTACCGTTCGTCTGGACCTCCATGTAGCCGGTCTGCGGGCGCCTCTTCGGGGTGATCACGGTGAACGAACCGTCCATACCTGCATTCTCGGCCCGGTCCATCGGCATGATCTGAAGCGTCATACCACGGGTGTCTCCGATCTCCAGGAACCGTTCGAGCTGGCCTCTGTGCACCTCCGCCCCGCCGAGACGCCGATGCAGTACACCCTCGTCAATCACCCAGCTGAAGACCGCGCGGGGCCAACGGGCGAGGATTTCCTGCCGCGCCATCCGAGCTGCCACCCGGATCTCGACCGTCTCCTCCGCCAGCAACGGCTGTCGCATTCGAAACACCGCGCGGGCATACTCCTCAGTCTGGAGCAGCCCAGGCGCCAAGTAGGAACTCCACTCATGGAGTTCGAGAGCTTGTGACTCCAGGCTGGCGTAGTTCCGGAACCACTCCGGATGCCGCACCCGCGCCTTGGCCTTCGCCTTCTCGATGTCGTCCGCGGCGGCGATCAGCAGCCCCCTGCCGTCCAACAACCGCTCCGACGACTCCAGCAGCTCCCGCTGCGGCGTCCGCTTCCCCTGCTCCACCGCGCCGATCAGGCTCTCGGTGTAGCCGACCTCCTTCGCGAACTGCTTCTGCGTCAGCCCCGCGTGCTCACGCAGGACCTTGATCTGCTGGCCGATCGCATGCAGGAAGTCCGAGACCTCCGACAGGTCCTCGTCCAACTCCGGCCTCGCGTCGCCACTCTCGCCGCCGCCCCGAACCTCGGCCATCTCGGCCTCCCCTGGTCTCCGGTCACACTCACGTCGCACTGTCCGCATCTGCACGGGCACACACCGTGCCCACCGGACGCACCGTCAGCGTAGGCGTGCGGAAGTCCGTCCACCCCCGAACTCCGAACTCCTTCTCGACCCTCAGAGCCCGACAATCGCCCCACGCTCCCCTTCCAGCCCGAGGGGCGCACCACCTCCCATTCCTGTGCGAAACGTCCAACTCCCCTGCCACGAAAGAACGTCGACTCACCCAGACACCGCCACGAAGGCAGCACCACCACCAGGCGCACATGAGGGCGCAGCCCCGGGCCGCACCTCTCCCCCACCCCCGCACGCCGGGCGCGCACCACCCTGCTCCACCTCGGCCCGCTGGGGTCCGGAGGACATTCGAGAATCAGCGCCCGAGCCTGCCCACTCCCGTGTCGTCCTGGATCCCCGACCGACAGTGAGGGCAGCAACTGCGAGCCAACGACTGCGGTACGCCGGAGGCAACTCCCCGCGAGACGTGGACCGGGAGCCGACGCTGATCAGCTTCAACGAGTTCGACGGCGTGTTCGAGAACTTCGAGCACACGGCCTTCCGGCTGGAGACCCGCCGCAGGTACCGGTCCGACGAACAGACGGAGACCTACCGCCGGTTCACTGCCGGAAAGGCGCCGGGATGGGACCTGGAGGACCCTTGGTGCCTCTCGCGCCGCGAGCAGGTGGCTCGCGGCAAGCGGTTCGAGCGAGTGAGGATCATGGACAGCCCGCCCACTCCGGGACAGCGGTACCTGCTCGACAACGCCGGGCGAAACAGTGCCGTGGGCGAGGACATTCGCTGCCTCTGGCGCGCCGACGCCGATCACCTCGGCCTTCCGCAGGAAGACACCTGGCTCTTCGACTCGCGGGTCATCGCCCTGTTGCACTTCGACTCCGACGACGATCTGACCGGCGTGGAGCTGATCACCGACCCGGTTCAGGTGGCTCGTGCCTGCCAGGTACGCGACGCTGCCTGGCACTTCGCCACCACGTACCGGGCGTTCCTCACCGAGGTACCGTCCGACGTCTGAGCCGACCCGACGATCCCTCTACCGGTGGCAGCGGCCGCAGTGCGATCTGCAGGCCGTGCCGGCCGTCGCCGACACTCAGGGGCGGGTGGACTTGAGCATGGTCAGCATCGACTCGACCTCATGCCGTGCTCACCAGCACGCAGCCGGGGCTCCGCACAAAGCACCCCGGGTCCCGAGAAAAAGATCAACGCCTCGGCAGCACCGCCCAGATGAGGGACCCGGGCGCTCCCGGGGCGATCTGACGAGCAAAGTCCATCTGGCCGGGGAGCGCCGCAATGAGGTCGAGCGCACGATCAATCGCTTGAAGCACTTCCGCGCCGTTGCGACGCGCTTCGACAAACAGACCCACGTCTTCCACGGGACTGTCAGCGTTGCGTCGATCCGGCTCTGGCTCTGTGAGTAGATCAAGTATCCCAAGATCCGGGCGTGTCTGTCACCGTCCTGCGGGAGGAGATTTTGTCGTGGTTTGCACACCTAAGGTTGCGGATGACCAGCGAGAAATTCGATCTGACTTGGAGTCGGGATGGCATCTGACGTTGCCGCAGTGGCTGCGGAGCTCAACATGATGGTCACGGCCGATCACCAGGCCGCGCGCAATGCGAACAGCGACGACCCGGTGGAGCAGTTGGCCTGGCGGCGCTTGACCGCGCAGCACGCGGACCGTCTCAGCGAGATCATGGACTTGCACGGATGGCCGACCGCGGAACTGGTCGGTGCGGAAGCGGCCCGGGCCGCGTGGCTGATCGCGCAACATGCCGACCGGCAGCTCGACGTTCAGCGGCGCGCGTTGCGACTGATGGAGCTGGCGGTGACCGACGGCACCGCCAGCCCGCGAGATCTTGCCTTCCTACGGGATCGCACGCTGGTGAACGAGGGGCGGGAGCAGATCTACGGCACGCAGATCGCCGGCGTGAGGGACGGCTCGCCGATCCCGTGGCCCTGCGAGGAACCCGAGCACATGGACGAGCGCCGTGCAGAGGTGGGAATCCCACCCTTCGCCGAGTACATCGCTCAGTTCTCCATCGCCTGACGCCCTGGAAACCGGCGGATCACGCTGACGCCTGGTCCGCCGGACAGGCCCCAGTGCTGCATCGGACATTCTCTGCCCGATGGCAAGGGATTGCCCCGAGGGCTGGTGGGAGAGTTCGGGACACATGCTTCGCAATGGAACACACAACCCAGATCCCCTTCCCGCCCATGAGGTCGCCAAGGTTCTGGGGATGTCCGCAGCGGACGTCAGGGTCATTGTCGGACTCGACGACGGCAGTGCGCAGTAACTGCCAGGCGTGGCACCACGATCCGGAGTCGGCACGCCTTCGAACGACGCCCGCCTTGGTGATCAACAGTGCGGAGGTAGTTGTCGGCGGCGCTGCCCTCGGACCGTGGAGCGGTCGCCGGGGCCGTGGTCGGAGTGGGAAGTCGGGCGGTCCGACTTCCCACTCCCGATGCCACCGACCACCCCGGAGCGGGCAACGACACACGTCCGCCAGCAGGTGCACACCAGGGGTCAGTCGGCCGGCAGGACTTCCACTCCGAGCGCCTTGAGTTCCTCGACGACTGCGTCATGGGGGTCGGCGTCGGTGATCAGTCCGCTGACCTTCTCCCAGGGCAGGACGCGGAACCGCGAGGCGGTACCGATCTTCTCGGAGGAGGCGAGGATGTAGGTGTCCGCCGCCCGTGCGGCCAGGGCGCGCTTCATCGCGGCCTCCTCGGCGTCGGCGGTGGTCAGCCCCGCTTCGGGGTGCACTCCGGTGACGCCGAGCAGGCAGAGGTCGGCGGAGACCTGCTGCGCGGCCTCGACCGCGGCGGCGCCGCAGGCGACCGCCGAGTGCTTGAAGATCCGGCCTCCGAGCAGGAAGAGCTCCGCCTGCGGGTGGTCGAGCAGGGCTGCGGCGATCGTCGGGCTGTGGGTGATCACGGTGCAGGCCAGGTCCTGCGGGAGTGCCCGGGCGACCGCGAGGGCGGTGGTGCCGCCGTCGAGGATCAGCGTGCCACCCGGGGGCACCAGGGCGGCGGCCACGGCGGCGACCTTCCGCTTGCCGTCCGGGGCCACACCCTGCCGGGCGGCGTAGTCCACCACCGCCGGTGAGGCGGGAAGCGCGCCGCCGTAGACCCGCTGGCACAGTCCGTCCGCGGCGAGGTCGCGCAGGTCGCGTCGCACGCTGTCCTCGGAGATTCCCAGCTCGGCGGCGACGTCCTTGGCGACGATCTTGCCCTCTCGGGCCAGCAGGCCCAGCAGGTGTTCACGCCGTTCAGCAGCCAGCATCCGCATTCTCTCCTGTTCTTGCACGTTTCTGCATGTATCGTAGCGCTCCATGACCGACAAGCCCATGCTCGTCCTGATCGCCGGTCCCTACCGCTCCGGCACCGACGGCGACCCGCAGGCCATGGCCGCCAACCTCGCCCGCCTCGAAGCCGCCGCCTGGCCCGTCTTCGCCACCGGCCACCTGCCCGTGATCGGCGAGTGGATAGCCCTGCCCGTCCTGCGCTCCGCCGGCGCGGGCCCCACCGACCCCCTCGCCGACCAAGTGCTCCACCCGACCGCCGACCGTCTGCTCGCACACTGCGACGCCGTGCTGCGCCTGCCCGGCGACTCGGTCGGAGCCGACCAGGACGTCGCCACCGCCCGCCGCCTCGGCCTGCCCGTCTACCGCGACGTGACCGAGATCCCCCGCCGCGCCCCGCAGGAGACCACGTGACCGGCCGCCCCGGCATCGACGCCCCCGACCACCGCGGCCGCACCGGCCTCGACCGGGCCGGACACGGCCTGAACCGCAACCCCGACATCCGGGTCCGCGAGGTCGAGCTCACCTCCCAGGGCTGGCACGTCCTGCGGCGCACCACCTTCGACTACCGCCGCCGCGACGGACGCTGGGAGACCCAGCAGCGCGAGACCTACGACCGCGGCAACGGCGCCGTCGTCCTGCCCTACGACACCGGACGCGGCTGTGTCCTGCTCACCCGCCAGTTCCGCTACCCGGCGTACGTCAACGGCCACCCCGACGGCATGCTCGTCGAAGCCGCCGCGGGCCTGCTCGACGCGGACGACCCGCCCGCCGCCGTCCGACGCGAGAGCGCCGAGGAGCTCGGCGTCACCCTCGGACCGCTCACCCACGTCCTCGACGCCTACATGAGCCCCGGCTCCGTCACCGAACGCCTCCACTTCTTCGCCGCCCCCTACACACCGGCCGACCGGACCGGTCCCGGCGGCGGACTCGAGGAGGACGGCGAGGACATCGAAGTCCTCGAACTGCCCTTCGCCCAGGCCCTCGCCATGACCCGCGACGGACGCATCACCGACGGGAAGACGATCCTGCTGCTGCAGTGGGCGGCCCTGGACGGACCCTTCGCTCCGGCGGGCGACCACTGACAGCTCCACAGCTCCCGCTCGGCCCCTGGCGCGTCAGCCCGGCAGCCAGTGCAGCTCGTGCGCCAGGGCTTCGGCGACGGCACGGATGCGGCGGTGCAGCGGCGACTGCTCCTGCGGGAGGACCAGGTGGATCGTCAGGCCGGGCGCGCCTCGCAGTGGTCGCCAGGTGAGACCGGCCGGTTGTGCCGTGAGCGCGGCCTCTCCGGCCGGGGCGAGGGTGACCCCGTCGCGCAGGTCGCGCTGGGACATGTCGAACGAGACGGCGGGCGTGTGGAGCCGGGGGTGCGGTCGGATGTCCCGGAACAGCGCGGACAGCTGATCGTGGACCACGGGGTTGGCCGCACGGTCCGGGAGTCGCAGCGGATACGCGGCCGCGTCGGCGATCTCGATCTCCGGCTGTTCGGCCAGCGGATGGTGCTGCGCCAGCTGGACCCCGACCCGCAGACGCCGCAGCAGGAGCCGGCGCACGCCACGGCCCGGCTGTTCACCGCGGGTGATCCCGGCATCGATGCGGCCGTCGGCGACCGCGGGGGAGATCTCCGGTGTCGCCATCGGGACCGCGCCGACCTCGAGTCCGCTGTTGCCGTGGATCAGCCTGTCCACCAGGGCCGGTGCCGTCCCGGCCCCGGTGCTGAGGCTGTATCCGATGCGCAGCGTGCCCAGTTCACCGGCCGCCGCGCTCCGGGCGGTGTCCCATGCCCGGTCCAGCGCCGCCAGTGCGGACGGCGCGGACTCCGCCAGAGCCGCACCGGCCGTGGTCAATTCGACGCTGCGCGTGTTGCGGACCAGCAGGGCCGTACCGAGTTCCGACTCCAACCGGCGCATCCGGGCGCTGAGTGCGGGCTGTGCGACACCGATCCGTGCGGCCGCCCGGGTGAAGTTCAACTCCTTTGCCAGCACCAGGAAGTACCGCAGGCTCACGGTGTCCGGCGCCAACGTGGCCTCCCCGCCGATTGATAACGATCCGTTCTGAGGCTATCCCGAACCGGTCTTTCCCTCGGCCGCACATCAAGCCCTAGCCTGCGGACATGACGAGTCGGACGTGTCCGGCCGAACACAGGAGGTTTCCGTGGCCAAGGGCTACTGGGTCAGTGTCTACCCCGCCATCTCCGACCCCGAGGGGCTGACCGCCTACGACAAACTGGCCCGCCCGGCCGTCCTGGCCGCCGGCGGGCGCGTCCTGTCCCGTGGCAGTCGGGTCCTCGCCCACGAGGCCGGAATCACGCAGCGTGCCGTTCTGGTCGAGTTCGACAGCTTCGACCAGGCCGTCGCGGCATACGAGAGCGAGGAATACCGGAAGGCACTGGCGGCCCTCCCCGACGGCTACGAGCGTGACTTCCGCATCGTCGAAGGCACCGACTGACCGGCGGGACGGCCGACACATCATTGGGAAGTCGGCCGGTCCGACTTCCCACTCCGAGGGCCCGCCGGGCGGCGGCCGTCCGGGAAGACGGCCAGCACGCCGGCCCGCGCTCGAGGAGAACGTGCACCGCCCACCCCTTGCGAGTCGGGGACAAACCACCCTGGTTGGATAAAGCTATGAACAGCCACCAGGAATCAGGTCTCTCGAAGAGCGTCTGGAGCGATGCCGACTTCGAGGACATGGGCTGGCACGACGCCACCATTCACGGTCTGTACGTGCAGCAGACGGATGACATCCTGCCGCGGCTGCTGCTCGACCTCGACTACATCGTGCGCTGGGTCCACCCGGTGAAGCCGGCGAAGAGCTTCTCCTTCTGGACCGCCCCCGCGACGCTCGTTTTCGAGGAGGTCTGGGACCTCGAGGGCGACCTCGGGTTCAAGGGCACGCACCCGGAACTGGAGATCGCCGACATACACCGGCTGGTGCCGGACGACGGCAAGCAGGACTGGCCGCAATGGCACATCGAAGGCCACGCCTTCGACCTGAAGTTCCGCGCGTCGGGCTTCCGCCAGTACTTCCGGCAAGCCCCGCGGCTCACGCCGGGCCCGGTCCTGCCCGCCGCCGAGCGCGGCGGTTGCAGCTTCACCGAGGTCGGCTTCGGCTGAGCGGGTTCGTACCGCACCTTCGTGGAGCGTGAGCCGAAGGGGCACGGGCCGGTCCCTCGGGGATGCTGCCGGAGTGGGAAGTCGGGCGGTCCGACCTCCCACTCCGGAGCCCGGTCAGTCGGTCGTCGTCGCTGCCAGGACGGCCAGGCGGCGGCGGTCCTGGGACAGTGCCAGTACGCCCAGGTCCCAGACCACCCGGTGGAACCATGGAGTGTCGGCGCCGAAGCGGTACCAGGTGCAGGACCGGACGTGGGCCTCCACCGCGCTCGCCGGGGCGTCCGAGGGCGCCCCGGCGAGCGCGGCGAGGGAGCGCCAGGCGTGGAGCCGTCCGTAGGCGCCGTAGCAGCCCGAGTCGTACGCGCCGCCGGTGGAGGAGGCGGCGAACAGGAACCGCCAGACCTCGGCCGCTTCGACGGGGACCACCCCGAACGCGGTCTTCCGCCCGGGCTTCGGCAGCTCCCCCAGGTCCGTCAGGCAGTCCAGGCCCAGCGCGACGAGCGCACCGGGCAGGGCGTCGGGCTCCAGGGGCTCCGGGAAGGCGAAGGTCCGCGCCTCGACGCGGCCCTCCGGCTCCTCCGGGTGCTCGGCCCAGTTCGCCACCGCCGACGCCATGGCTCGGGCGGTGGCGACGGCCGTCGTCTCCATCGCCGCCACCGGCGCGGTTTCGAGCAGGGGTGCCGGGTGGCGCTCCTCCGGGTCAGGGTAGGGGAACCCGCAGTTGCTGCCGTCGACCGAGTAGGCCGGCAGATCCGGTTCCCGTTCCGGCTCCGCCGGCACCAGCGGCAGCGCGGCCAACGGGTGGTCGCGCCAGTGCGGGGAGGTCGCCCACGAGGCGATGCCCGGGGTCTCCGTCACCGGGACGCCCCGGAGCACCAGTTCGTGCAGCAGGCAGGCCCGCAACTCCTCGGAAGCAACGGCCTTCTCCTCGTACACCGCAGCGAGGTCGGCGGGCCGTTGGCAGGACGCCAGCAGCGAGGCCACGTAGCGGTCGTGCTCCGGATCGTCCGGCCTGCCCGCGGCGAGCAGCCGCAGCAGCTCGCCGATGTGCCCGGGGCCTCGGGTCACCGCCAGCAGGCGCACCAGGTAGTCGAAGAGGTCGTCGAACGCCGCCGATGCGTCGGAGCCGGCCGGCATCGAGCGGTGCCGCAGTGCCAGCCCGATGCCGAGGTCCGCCACGAAGGCCGCCCCGTCGCGCCGAAGCCGACGGCGGGCCGTCCGCTCCAGCATCCGGGCATTCCGGCTGGTCATCGGCAGGGTCAGGAGCTTCGTCAGCTGTTCGTCCACGGCGGAGGAGCATAGACGGCCGCCGTTCCGTGGACTCCGGGTTTTCCCTCGGCGTCGAACGGACAGACGGCCGCGGTCCGTCGGCACGCGGGCCGGGGGCGCCCACCGGCGGTGGTCGGCACGGGCCGGGTCCCCGGGTCTTCGGTCTCCGGGTCTCGGGTCCCCGGGTCTCGGGTCCCCCGGGTCTCCGGTCTCCGGTCTCCGGTCTCCGGTCTCCGGTCTCCGGTCTCCGGTCTCCGGTCTCCGGTCTCCGGTCTCCGGTCTCCGGGTCAGCCGAACTCGGGGAGGTCCGGCCTGCCCACCCGCAGCGGAAGGGGATTGTGCAGCCTGGCAACGTACCGCCGGTACGCCCGGGCCTCGGCCGAGGTGCCGTGGACGGCGTCGTGACGGTCGGGGAACACCGCGCCTCCCGCGTCCAGCGCGCTGGTCCTGGTCCCGAACTGGTTGCCCTGCAGGCGGCCGGTCACCAGGCTACGCCGGTGCCAGGGGATCAACCTGGACGACCGGCCGGTCGCCACCGGACCGCAGTTGACCTGGAACCACAGCTCGCGCCCGTTGCCGAACAGGACGACGCTCTCGCGGAGGTCGCGCACATCGGTGTACACGTCGAAGTCCCAGTCGCCGGCGGCTCCGCCCGCGGCGTGGTGCCCGCGGAGGCGATGCATGAACCGGGGCAGGTCGACGGTCGCGCCGAACGGGACCACCGCGTCGGCATAGGGCTCGCCGGCGATGAAGTGGATTCTGAACTCCAGGCCGTACAGACGCCCGTGGACCTTCCTCCGGACGTAGATCGAGAACGTGTCCGCATCGCCGTGGTTCCAGCGGTCCGCATCACGGATGCGCTCGCTCAGGTACTCGAACGACAGCGTCTCCCGATCGACCAACAGGCCGGGGATCCGGTCGGTCGAGCCGTGGAGCAGGTAGAGGCACATGAGGTCCACCGGATGGGTGTCGCGCGCCGTCCGCGTGAGGAATCCCTCGGAAAAACCGTCCCGCACTCGACTCCTCCAGCCTTCGCGCCCGCCACCGGCTCCAGGATCCCGCATCAGGAGCCGCTTGACCGCAGTCGTCATCGGGGCATGCGGCCGGTGGGCGCCGGCCGCCTGGACCAGGTGTCCGCAGACACCTGGCCGACCACTCGTCAGGACGGGTCGGAGCCGGTGGCGGCGAGGGTGGCGAGGTGGCGCTCGGCGGCGCGGAGTTTGCGGCCGTCGGGGCCCGGGAGGTGGGCGCGCAGTTCGATGATCTCCGGGGCGATCCGCAGGGCCTCGGCGCGGTCCGGGATCGCCCGCCAGCAGGCTTCCGCGTTGGTCGCCGCGTGCTGGGTCTCCGGGTGCTCGGGCCCCTCGCTGCGGAGCAGGGTCAGGGCGACCTCGCGGTAGATGCCGGCGGCCTCGGCCGTCCGGCCGGCGAGCCGGGACACGTGGGCGCGGACCTGCCGGACCTGGAGGACGGGGGCGGAGACCGGGCCGTGCTCGGCGATCGCCTCCAGTTCCAGGGCGAAGGCCAGATCGGTGGCGGCGGCGTGGTCGCCCGCGTCGGCGCTGCGGACGATCCGGCCGATCACCTCGCGGTAGTCGGCGCGGGGCTCGGAGCGGTCCGGCGCGGGGGCGGGTTCGGGGGCCGGGGCGGGCGAAGGTGCGGCCTCCGGCTCGGGCTCCTCGGTGGCGTCCTCGGGCTCGGTGTCCTCGGGCTCGGCCTCGGTGGGCGGCGCGTCCGCCGGGGTGGCGTCGGTGGGTTCCGGTTCCTCGACGGGCTCGGGCGCAATCTCGGGCTCGGGCACGACCTCGGCCTCGACCTCGACCTCAGGCTCCGCCGCCGGCTGCCAGGCACCCGCCTTCCGCAGGTCGACCGGGTGCGGCGGGAGCGGCGGGGTGGGCGGTACGCCGGGCTTGAGCAGGTTCACCGGCCCCTCGGACGGCCGCTCAGGGGCGGTAGTGACCGGGGCGGCGGCGGCCGGCTTGTCCAGGGTGACGGCCGGTCGGGGCCCCGGCACCGCGTCCTGCGGGACGGCGGCGTCCCGGGGCGACTCGCCCCAGGGCCGGTCGTCCCAGGTGACCTCGTCCGGCGCGGCCGGGCGGGGCAGGACGGCGGCCGGGCTCGGGGCCTCGTACGGGGCGTACTCGGTCGGTGCCCCCTCGCCGCGCCGCGCGGTGTTGCGGAAGAACGGGCGGTCCGGGGCGTGCGTGCTGACCACGATCACGTCCGGGCGGAGCACCGAGTAGACCTGGTGGCGCAGCTGTTCCGGCGCGAGGACGGCCTCGCCGCCCGGACGGCCGCCGTGCAGGGCCTCGATCAGGGCGCGGGTGAAGGTGCCGATCTGGTCCGGGTCGGGGCTGACCACCGCCCACAGCGGCAGTCCCTCGCTGAGCGACGCGAGGTCGCCCTGGAGCAGCGACCAGGCGTTCTGATCGGCGCTCAGGTCGGCGACGACCAGGGTCTGCCACTCGGCCGGGCGGTGCCGCAGCTCGCCGGCGATCGACTGCCAGGCGAGGCCGTCCTGACGGATGCTGCCGGGCTTGGAGTCGCGCAGGGTGAGGTGGAGCTGGCCGCCGCGCTTGTCGGCGAGCAGGTGGCCGCCGAAGTGGACGAGCAGCGGTCCGGGGTGGCGGGCGGCGGCGCGCAGGTGGGCGAGCACGGTGTGCGGGTCGCTGGCGCCGGGGAGGTGCACGGCGTCGACGGTGTCGGCGGCCAGCAGCACCTGCGGGGAGACGGCGGCGAGCATCGCGGACAGCACCGGGGCCTGGGCGGGGCCGCCACGGCCCCAGGTGCGGCGGCCGGAGGAGCCGTAGCCGCCCTCGACGACCAGGATCCGGCCGCGCGGGCCGCTGCCCAGGCCGCCGCCGATGCCGGGCAGGCCGTGCGCGGGGGTGGCGCCGGGGAGGGTGAACGGCAGCGGCGTCGCGCCGGCCGGGGCCGGGACGACGGGCGCGCCGCCCATGGCGGGCATGCCGGTGACGGTCCATCCGGTGGACGGCGCGGGCGGTCCGGCCACCGGGCCCGGGGCGGGCTGCGGGGCCGGGGGCTCGTAGAGCGCGGCCGGGCCGGGCGGGTGCTCGTCGTAGGCGTTGCGCGCGGACCTCGGCGGTACGGCGTCCTGGGGGCCGGGGCCGGCGTCCGTCACGGGGTCAGGACCTCCGGGGACCGCCGTAGTCTCCGCCATTTCCAGGTCACCGCCCCGCCCCGCCGCTGAGCGGCGTTCTGCTGCCTCGTACCCCGTGTGGCGCCTGTCACCACACATGGGCGCCACCCTACGAGATCGGGTGATGCCGGAGCCAGGCCGGGTGGGTGAACAGGGCTCCACGCCGGGGCTCCGC
>NZ_LGDO01000493.1:0-29677 GCF_001279805.1 Streptomyces sp. XY431 | reverse complement strand
GCTCCGCGCCCGGTCCCGGCTGCGGCAACGTCAGCAGAAATCGCCAATCCGGTCGGCCACCACGAAGTCCGCCCCGCAATCCGTGCAGTGCGCGCCCCCGAAGAGGTAGGTCAACGCGGTGGCGACGTCACGCTGACCGTCGCCGAGGGCGAGGCTGTGGAGGCGTTGGCCGATGCCGTGCAGGTCACCCGGCTCCGCGGGTCGCAGGGGGGCCTTCTCGACATCGTCGTGCAGGGCGTAGTCGCCGCTCGTGGAGAAGTAGCCGTATTCACCGATGGCGATGAACAGATCGGTCTCGCAGCGCGGACAGGAGGTCTGGTACTCCTCGTTCACGAGTCCGCCGGCCAGCTCCTCGCCCCAGACCGGTACACCTTCGAAGGCCAGGAGGGATTCGAGCAGGTAGATGTAGTCGGTGCGGTCGGGAGCCGTCCGAAGGTGCTCGTTCGCCTTCCGCAGCAGGACCGCGATGTCCTGGGCGTTCTTCGCAAGGACGTCACCGGCCCCGTTCAGCTGGTCCGCCCCCGCCACGATCGCGGCTGCCAGGTGCAGTGCGTTCAGCTGCTCCTTCGTGTCGGCACCGGTGGCGGCGATCGCCGTCAGCCGGGGAAGCGCCGCGAAGCTGGCCGAGTAGACACTGCCCTGATGGCAGAGCGCCGACCAGAGGTCGCTCCAGCACTCGGCAGTCGGATCCGCTTCGATCCGGTCGAGCAGGGCGGGTATGTCTTCCGCAGAGCCGTAGGCATGGCTGAGTTGCGACCAATCCGTCATGCGGGAATCCCATCAGACCGGTGTGACATCCGGCCGTCCCGCCCCCGGCGTCTCCCACCGGATCCGGGCCGGACGCACCGCGCCCCGCTCGGCGCGCGGGGTGCGGGCCGGGCGGGGCGTGGTGGGAGGTGCTGACGGTCTGCCGGGTCAGGCGCCGGCGAGGAGGTCGCGGAGGAGGGCGATGGTGTCGGCGTCGAGTTCGCGACCGGTTCGGCGGCTGAGTGCGTCGAGGCGGTTGACGGCGCGCAGCAGTTGGTCGCGGGCGCCGGCCGAGGCGTAGGCGTAGAACAGGTCGCGGTGCAGCAGTTCGACGTCCGGGGCGACGGCGAGGCCGCGGAAGACGGCGGCCTCGGCGCTGCGGTGGTCGCCGTACTGGAGGCGGCGGGCGGCGAGTTCGTGGGCGGTGTCGACGATCGCGGCGATCATGTCCTGCCGTTCGGCCTCGGCCCAGCCGAACGAGGCGGGCGGGGCCTCCGCGAACGGGGCGCCGCGGACCAGGGCGAGGGCGTGGGCGAGGGCCGCGTCGGCGGTGGCGCTGGTGCTGCGCATGCCGCGCCGGTAGAGGCTGCGGAACTCGTCCCAGTCGCAGGTGACGGCCGGGGCGAAGGTGCAGCCCTCGACCTGGCCGGTGACCAGCAGGGGCCGGCCGTCCGAGGCGGTGCCCAGCCAGGCCGCCAGGTCGGCGAGCTTTTCGGACAGCGGGTTCCGGGCATCGGCGGCGGTGGGGTGCGGGTCGAGGTGGGCCGCCCCGGGGTGCAGGTCGTGGTCGAGGGCGGCGTGGTCGGCGCCGGGGCGCAGGGCCAGGTAGGCGGCGAGCTCGGTGAGCCGGCCGATCGCGCCGGGTTCGGCGGTGCCGCCGGTGCCGGCGACGTCGACCGGTCCGAGCAGGCGGATCCGGGGGGCGTTGCGGACGGCGTGCGCCTCGGGCGAGCGGAGGATGGCGAGCAGGTCGTCGCTGTCGCTGCGCCCGGAGGTGGTCCGGGCGAGCGCGGTGGCGGCCGGACCGGGCTCGGGCCTGCTGGGGAGACGCGGGTCGGCGCCGGTGGGCGCGGAGGCCGGGTCGTGCGTCGGTACGGGCTCGGGGGCGGGTTCCCGGACGGGCCCGGGCGCCGGCTCGGGGACGGCGGGCGCGGGGACGGCCGGCTCGGGAAGGGCAGGCGCGGGGACGGCCGGCTCGGGAAGGGCAGGCGCGGGGGTGGCGGGCGCGGCGGACGGGCCCGCGAGCACCGGGGCCGCCGGAGCCACCGGACCCATCGGCGGCACTGCGCCCACCGGGGCCACCGGCTGGACGGGCACGACAGCGGTCGGCAGTCCGAGGTTCTGGGTGGTCTCGTCGCCCTCGTAGCCGTCGGAGCCGCCGAGGCCGTCGGAGCCCTCAAGACCGTCGGAGCCCTCAAGACCGTCGGAGCCCTCAAGGCCGTCGGATCCGCCGCCGTCCGTCCCCGGCCCGGCGGGCGGCGCGACCGGGAAGGCGGCGGCCGGTCCGGCCGGGACCACGGCGACCGCCGGTGCCACCGGGACCGGCCCGGTGGTGGCGCCGGCCTGTCGGCCGAGCCCGTTGACGAGGTGCCGCGGGGCCGGCAGCGCGGCCGGTCCGACGGACCCCGGCACCGGCGCCGCCGGGTCGGTGCCCGCGAACGGGCTGGCCCCGGTGCCGATCACCCGCGCCAGCAGCCGAGGCCCGGCCGCGGACCGGCCGCCGCCGGTGTCCTCGTTGTCCGCGTCGTCCCCGGAGTCCGGGTCGCCCAGGGCGGCGTCCAGCGCGGCGAGCGAGAAGCCGCCCGCCGGGCCGTCCGACCCGGGGCCCGACGCCGCGCCGACGGCCGCGAGGACCGGGACGGCGGCCGGGAGGTCGGCGGGCTCCAGCTCGTCGCCGTCCAGGGTCCACGCGGGGGCGGGGTGCTGGGTGCTGTCGTCGGCGGCCCGGAGCAGCTCGGTGACCTGCTCGTACTGGCCGGTGGTCAGGCGCTGGAGCTCCAGGGTGAGGTGCAGGCCGGGGACGGTGGCCTGGCCGGTGGCCGGGAGGGTCCAGCGGGCGACCGGGCCGGTGCCGCGCTCGGGGGCGCGGGTGACCACGGCGACGCAGGTGCGGGGCCGGGCGTCGAGCAGCCGGCCGAGTTCGGCCGGGATGCCGCCGCCGGGCTGGTGGCCGCAGAGCACGATCTCGGGGACCCAGGACTCGTCGGCCAGGCCCCGGCTGCGGGCGTCCCGGGGGCTGGCGGCCTCGGCCGAGACCAGGGTGGCCCGGGCCTTGGCGGTGCGCGGGCCGAGGGCGGCGAGCGCGGCGTCCAGGGTGGTGTGGCGGTGGATCCGCTCGGCGGCCGGTCCGCTGATCGGCATCTCCTCGGCGAGGTCCACCAGGTGCAGGTGGAGCCGGTCCGCGAGCGGGCTGTGCGCGAGTTCGAGGGCCAGCGTGCGCAGGACGTCGCGGGCGTCGTCCTGGTGCCCGGAGAGGTGGAGCAGCCGGACCGTCTCCAGGTCGGCGAGGACGATCGAGCCGTCCGCGGCCGAGCCCAGGGTGACCAGGGCCGGGTAGGGGGCCGCGGTCTTGCGGGCCTGGGCCGGCGAGAGCAGGCCCTCGGAGTCGGCGGCGCACCACCAGATGTCGGGCGTGTGGGCGGCGCGGAAGGGCGCGATGGGCGCGGCGGGACCGGAGAGGTGGAGTTCGATCGTGCGGCCGGGGGTGATCCGGGCGGCGACGATCGCGGGCAGCCGCTTGCCGCCGCGGACGGTGTTGCGGGCCATGCTGCGCAGGGCGCGGTCCAGCAGGTGCAGTCCGGCGTCGTCCTGGCGGGCCTTCAGTTCGGCCTCGAAGGCGGCGGCCGGGGCGCTGGGCATGGCGATGCGGTGCCGGGGACGGCGGGCGCGCAGCTGGCCGCCGCGCTTGCGGGCGACGGTCCCGACCATGATCGCGGCGAGCAGCACACCGACGGTGGAGGCGGCGAGGGCGACGCCGTAGTCGTCGTTCGCCTGCTCGGCGTGGGCGGCCGGGGCCTGGGCCTCGACCTTCGGGGCGGGCGTCCCCGCCGGGGCCGGGGCGGAGGGCTGCGCGGGCGCCGGGGCCTGGGCGGAGGGCTGCGCCGGGCCGGGTGTCTGCGCGGCGGGCGCCGAGGGCGTCTGGGTGTTCGGCGCGGGCGGCGGCGGGGTCGGCGGGGGGGGGGGGGCCTGCTCGGGCGCGGGGGCCGGGGCAGGAGCGGGCGCGGGGGCCGGAGCCGGGGCACCGGGCAGGCTGAGCACCATGCCCGGCACCACCACGTCCGGGTCGGTGAGCCGCTCGCCGTCGGGCGCCTGGACGCCCTGGTTCGCCTCGAACAGCTTCGGCCAGGCCTCCGCGTCGCCCAACTCCCTCTGGGCGATCGCCGACAGGCTCTCGCCGGCCTTGACGGAGACGGTGCCGCCCTGGGCCGCGCCGCCGGCCGGGCCGGTCTGCGGCGTCCCGGCCGGGGCGGGGGCGGCGGGCCCGGGGGTCGCCTGGTCGGGCTTGGCGTCGGCCGGCATGGCGAGCTTCCAGCCGGGCTGGATCGGCCGGTCCGCGTCGAAGCGGATCCCCGAATCGTCCATCACCCGGCCGTCGTTGAGCTTGGCGATCTCCGTCCAGCGCTCGCCGGAGCCGAGTTGGCGCTCGGCGATGGACCACAGGCTGTCGGCCGGGCGGCTGTCCCGCACGGTGTAGCCGGCCTGCGGGTCGGCGGCGGGGGTGACGGCCGGCGCGGCCTGCGCGGCGGCCTGCTGCGCGCCCGCGGCCACCTGCGCGGTGGCGGCGGCCGGCGCGTGCTCGGCGGTGGCGGCGAAGGCCGAACCGGCCACCGGCACCAGGGCGATGACCGCGCCGACCAGTCCGGCCGCGGCCCGCTGGCTCCAGCCGAAGGCCGGGATCCGCCGGGCCACCCGGCCGCGCAGCTGCGCCGGGATCTCCAGCAGGACGGAGAGCGCGAAGCACGCCCAGCCGACCCAGCCGACCACCACCAGCAGCCAGAGGAACAGCCGCCCGTCGTCGGGGCTGGTCAGCAGCGCGCCGATGCCGTCGGGCGCGAGTTCGCCCATGTCGGCCACCGAGCGGGTGCCGTACAGCAGCAGGGCGGGCACGCCGACCATCAGGACGAGCAGGGTGATCAGGGCCGCGATCGCGGCGAGTACGGCGCCGCCCCGGCCGCGCCGACGGCCGCCGCGCGCCCGATGGGACGGCAGCGGCGCCGGCCGTCGGCCGGACGCGGGGGTGGCGTTCGCTCCCCGGGCCGGACGCCCGGCACGGGTCTGGTCCTTGGCGCGTGGCGCGGCCATCAGGCGGTCTCCGCTTCCTTGACTCCGTGGACGAGGGTGGCGCTCCCCTTGCCCGTGACCTTCCCTTTGCCGAGTTCGCCCAGCAGGACGGGGTGGAACTCGGCCCGCACCGTGATCGTGACGGTGGCGCCGTCCGGGGAGAATTCCACGTCGGCCGCTGACAGCCCGTACAGCGCGAGGTAGCTGTCGGCCGCGGCCTCGACGTAGGTCCGTGCTCTCAGTTTGTACCCTTCGCCCCTCAACAGGGCTGCTTCGTCCAGCTGTTGGCCGGCCATCCGGGCGGCCTCCTGGGCGTAGGCGTCGACCCGCTCGGCGAGCCGCAGCTTGCCGCCGGCGTCGATGACCAGCGCGATGACCAGCACCACGTAGGCCGCGCAGATGGCGACGAAGATCGACAGCGCGCCCCGGTCCGAACGGCCGCCGAGCGGACCGCCCAGCCGGGCTCGCAACATCCGGGCCGGCAACATCCGGGATCGCAACGTCCGGGCCCGCAACGTCCGGGCAGCGAGCGGCCGGGCACGGGGCGGCCGCACCGCGCGCGTGCGTGCGCGTGCCATGGCGTTCCCTCCCCACCAGCTCCTCCGCCCTCCCCAGGGCGTCCTCCGCTTGCGTCTCCCCCGCCCGACGGCTCCCCAATCCCCGTCCGGCCGCCTCGTCCTCACAGCCCTGTCACCCCCCGCCCCACGACCCGACACAATCTCCACCCACTTGCCGCGCTCGACCCACTCGACCCACTCGCCTCGCTCGGGCCCCCGCCCCACCGGACGGCACCCCGCGCCTCACCGGACGGCACCCCGCGCCTCACCGGACGGCACCCCGCGCCTCACTGGCCCCGGTACCGGTCGACCACCGAGGCGAACGAACCGGTGAGCGTCTTCGGGAAGAGGTCCGGCCCGCCGATCAGGTCCCCCAGGTAGACCTCGCAGGACACCGTCACCTCGACCGTCTCCCAGGTGACACCTTGACTGGTCCGTTTCTTCTTCTCCGTGGTGACCTTGCTGCTCCGGCAGTGCACTCCCTGCTGCTGCATCGAGTCCGCGGCGGACGCCTTCGCCACGGCCTCCAGGTCGCCCGTGCGGGTCATCGAGGCCGCGCGGGCCGCCGAGCGGGCCGCCGCCTCGACGGTGCCGCCGGCGGTCTGCATCCGGCCCGCCACGACCGCGACCAGGATCAGCGCGACCACGGCGGGGGCGACGATCGCCGCCTCGATCGCCGTGCTGCCGCCGTCCCGCCCGCGCCCGGACCGGGCGGCACGCCGGGCGGCGAGCCCGCGTCCAGGTACAGGTCCGGGTCCAGGTACAGGTCCGGGTCCAAGCGCAGGTCCGGGCCCGCCCCGCCCCGCCCGGTCCACGTCGTGCGCGGACCGGGCCGGGCGTGCCGACCGCCGTCCCCACCGCACCGGCCGACTCACGGCCGCACCACCGGGGGGACGAACCGCTCGCGCGGGGCCTCGGCGAACTGGGTGACGGTCGGCGGAGTGATGAACGGGATGATGACCGGGGGCGTCACCTCGACGGTGACCTTGATCAGCACCGGCGAGCTGCCGTCCGTGACGACCCGGTGGTCCGTGTTGCCCTGTCGCGTCAGGAAGTCGTCGGCCTGCCGCCGCGCGGCCTCGTCCTTCTGCGCGTCGGTCCGGTTCCCCTGACCCCGCCCCGCGTCGACGCCCTCGCGGGCAGCACTCAGCGCGAGTTGGCGGTGGTACCACCACATCCCGGTCTGGGTGACAGTCATGATCAGGATCAGGACGATCGGGAAGACGATGGCCAGACTCAGGGTCATCGCCCCCCGGTCGGAACGGCGAGGACCAAGACGGCGGGGACGAGGACGGCGGAGGCGACGACGGTGGATCACGAGCCGGCCGGAGCCCCGGCGCCGCCGGTGTACTTCGGGTCCTGGTTGACCTTGGTGACGACCTTGTCCTTCAGAGCGACCAGGGCGAACACCACCAGGCCCGCGATGAACACCAGCGCGATGACGGCGAGCGCGAGTTCGATGCTGATGGCGCCCTTGTCGCCACGCGCCCGGGCGGCCTTGACCCGGCCCATCCGGAAGTGGAAGAGCGTGGCGGCGAACTGGAGCGGCAGCAGGGCCGCGCCGACGAGTAGGAAGACCAGTGGCTTGAGTCGGTCCTTCATGAACTGCTCCCAGGGGTGAGATGTGGTGACGGAGGCGCTGACCTCCGCGACGGGGTGACTCATCGAACGGGGTGTCCCATCGGACGGGGTGGTTCAGTTGAGCATCTTGAACAGTGCCGGGAAGACGACCAGGAAGGTCATCAGCAGAGTCAGCGCGGACCCCGGAGCCACCATCCGCTCGCTGTCGGCATTGGCCCGGGCGAGGTCCTCCGCCAGCAGTTCGCCCCGCAGGCCCTTGGACCGGGCCCGCAGGGTGTCGTAGACGGCGGCGCCGTCGGTACCGGAGATCCGCATGATGTCGGCCAGGTCCTGGAGCGGGGTCAGGCCCAACTCCTCCGCCAGCGCGTCCAGTCCGGCCCACGGCGGCAGCCGGTCGGTGGCCGCCCGGTCCAGCGCGTCCCGGATCCGGAGGAACACCGCGCCGCGCCCGACGGCGGCGGCCCGGCGCAGCGCCTCGGCCGGGCCGAGGTCGGCGGCCCGTTCCATCGCCACCAACTCCAGGTAGGCGGCGATGCCGTGCAGGTACTCGACCCGCGCCTCCTTGGCCTCGCCGCGCACGATCCCGTCCGGGACGAACCAGAGCAGCCCGGCCAGCAGCGGCCCGACCACCAGCGGCAGGGCGAAGGGCAGGTCCAGGCCGAGCAGCAGCGCCGCCACCACCAGGTACGGCGGCAGCGCCAGTCCGAGCAGGGCGAAGAGCAGCTTGTGCGCCATGAACCGGGCCGGGGTGCGGCCGATCAGGGCGAGCTCGCGCTCCGGGATGCGGACCCCGCGCAGACGGACCGAGCGCTCGCCGATCCGGTCGAACCAGCGCGGCCGGTCGTCCGGGTCGGGGGTGCGGTCGGCCGGGGTGCGGTGCAGCCGGTCCAGCGCCTGGCCCAGGTCGGGCGGCGAGGGCCGGAGTTCGGCGATCAGCATGGCGACGCCGCCCGCCGCGACGGCGCCGGCCAGCACGGACCACGGGGAGATCATCGGACCTCCCCGAGCAGTCGCGCGGTGCCCTCGGCACCGTCGGTCCCGTCGGCCGGGGCCGGTCCGTCGGCGCCGTCCGAGGCCTGCCCGTCGCCGCGCCGGCGCAGCGCGCGGCCGGTCCGGCTGCGGCGGTCCGGCTCCAGCAGCCGCGGCACCGGCGGGTACGAGGCCAGCGCGCGCATCCAGGCGATCACCGCCACGAACAGCGCGCAGATCACGCCGAGCACGATCTGGCCGAGCGCCGTGCTGTAGGGGGCGGTGTACTCGGTGTTGAACGAGCCCACCGTGACGACCAGCAGGATGATGCCCACCAGCCAGCGGATGGTGGTGCGGTGCTTGGCCCGGTCGGCCTCGATGGTGCGCCGCTGCCGGACCTCCTCGCGGACCGACTCGGCCATGTCGGACAGCGCCCGGGCCAGGCCGGGGCCGCTGTCGGCGGCGCGCAGCACCAGCGCGGCGAGCACCTTGTCGGCGGTGGCGTCGGCCATGCTGTCGGCGAACAGCCGCAGCGCCTCCTCCGGGCGCCAGCGGGCCTGCAGCCGGGCGGCCAGCTCGCCGACCTCGGCCTCGATCGCGGCGGGCGCGGTGCGGCGGCTGGTGATGATGGCCTGGTTGAGGCCGACGCCGAGCAGCAGCACGTCGGCGATCCGCTGGGTCCACTCCGAGAGCGCCTCCAGCCGTTCGATCCGGTCGGTGTCGGAGCGGGTGGTGTCGAACAGCCAGGGCAGGCCGAACACCGCCAGCGGCACCAGCAGCACCGTCAGCGGGATGCCGGTGAACAGCCAGCCGAGCGGCGCCCCGATCAGGGTGAGCGGCAGTTGGATCCGGCGCAGCCGCGCCATCCGGTGGGAGGCGGTGCCGGGCGCGCCGTACCAGAACACGTGCAGCCGGGAGGCCAGCGGGTTGAGCTCCCGGGGCTCCGCCGGCTCCCGCGCCGGGTCGCTGCCGCGCGCCCAGGCCACCAGGGCGACCAGGCCCGCCGCGACGGCGAGGCCGCAGAGCACGAAGAGCGGCATCACCGGGCACCACCGCCGATCCGCAGCTGGAGCGGCTCGGCCCAGCTGCCGTAGCGGGAGCCGAGCAGCGCGGCGTCGAAACCGGCCCGGCGCAGGTCGTCCAGGCACTGCGGCGGGGTGTGCGGGACGGCGCGCGGCTCGCCCAGCTCGGGGCGCGGACCGAACACGGTGTTCAGCGCCGGCCGGCCGCTCTCGCCGAGGCCCGCGACCTCCAGGACGTGCGAGACGAAGCGGTGCCGGCGGCCGCCGACGTGCGTCTCGTCGACCATCGACACGTGCACGATGAAGTCCACGGCGTTGGCGGTGAGCCGGTAGGCGAGCGCGTCGGTCATGTGCGAGCCGTACTCCAGGCAGAGTTCGGCGATGCGGTCGACGACCATGTGCGGGCCGCGCGCGTGCAGGGTGCACATCGAGCCGCCCTCGCCGTTGGTCATGACGCGCAGCATCGGGACGACCTCGCCGGAGCGGACCTCGCCGACGATGATCCGGGAGAGGGTCATCCGCAGCGCCGCCGGGATGAGGTCGCCGATGGTCAGCTCGCCGGCCGCCCGGCCCTCCACCCGCTCGCCGTTGCCCTCCCGGGCCTCCATCGGGACGACCTGGCGCAGATGGCCGAGGGTGTGCAGCCAGAGCTCGAACTCCGACTCCAGGGTGCCGACCCGCTCGTCCGGCGGGATCTCGGCGGCCATCGCCCGCAGCAGGCTGGTCTTGCCGACGCCCTGGGTGCCGGTGATCATCACGTTCTTCCGGGCCCGGATGGCCGAGGCCAGGAAGGCCGCGAGGGTGCTGTCCACGGCGCCGAGCCGGACCATCTCGGGCAGGGTCGCCGAGGCCACCCGGTGCCGGCGGATCGCGACGTACGGGCGCGGGGTGACCTCGGTGAGCGCCTGGAGGCGCATGCCGCCCTCCAGGCGCAGGGCGAGCATCGGGCTGGCGGTGGACAGCGAGCGTTCGCCGCCGCCGTGCTGGCGGGCCAGGTCCTGGAGCAGTTCGACGAGTTCGGCGTCGCTGTCGGCCACCGGCGGGACCTGGCGCAGCGGCTGGTGCACCCGGGAGACCCAGACGTCGTCGCAGCCGTTGACGAGGATGTTCTCGATGTCCGGGTCGTCCAGGTAGGGCTGGAGCCGGCCGGCCCGGAACAGCAGGTCGAAGACGGCCTCGGCGAGGGCGCGGTCCTGCTCGCGGGTCGGCGGGATGCCGTGGGTCTGCGCGTAGGTGTCGGACCAGCGGGCGACGGCCTCCTCGATCAGTGCGCGGCCGCGCTGGCGGCGGGTGGCCCGGTCCGGCTCGGCGCCGGAGCCGGAGGTCAACCGGGTGATCTGCTGGTGCAGTTCGGCGGCGACCTGGCGCTTCAGCTCGCGCGCGACCGCGGGGTCGACGGCGGGCCGGGTGCCGGCGCCGCGCCGGTCGAGCGAGGGCAGCGCGGAGGGGACGGCGGTGGGCGTGGCTGCGGCGGCGGGAACGGCGGCCGTCGGCGCTGCCGCCGCCTGGCCCGGGGCCACCGGGCCGGGGGCGGTCGGGCCGGGCGCGGTCGGGCCGGGGGCGACCCGGCCGGTGGTCATCGGCCCGACCGGGCCGGGCAGTGGCGTCGACCAGGGCAGCGCGGCCGGGTCGGTCGCGGGCTGCTGGTGCAGCGGACTACCGCGCACGGAGCACCTCCCCGTCGACGGTCTGGTCCCGGACCTCGGGAGCGGGGGCGGGAGCGGGGGCGGGGGCGGACGATCCGGGCTCCGGGTACGGCTGGACTCCCGGTCCCTGGTACGGGCCGCCGGGGTGAGGACTGTCGGGGTACGGGGCGCCCGGGTACACGGCCTCGGGGTGCGGGCCCTCGGGGTACGCCCGGTCCGCGTACGACTGGCCGACCTGCCCGTGCCCGGGGAACGGCGCCGGGGCGGCCGGCTGCGGCGCGAGCCCGGCGAGCGGCGCCACCGGGCCGGTGGTGATCACGGGCGGCACCGGGCCGTACGGCTGCTGCTCGTACGGCTGTTGCCCGTAGGACTGTTGCCCGTACGGCTGCTGGTACGCCTGCTGCTCGTATCCCTGCTGTTGGTACGACTGCTGCTGGTACGACTGCTGCTGGTACGTCGGCTGCTGGTACGTCGGCGCGGGCTGCGGTGCCGAGGCCGCCGCTGCTGCTGTCGCTGCGGGCCCGGCGTACCCGTACCCGGCCGCGTCGGCCCGCTGGGGTCCGGCCGGTGCGGCCGTCCCGGCGCCGGGCACCGCCGTCGGCCCGACAGCCTCCGCCGCCGTCCCGGCACCCGTCCCCGGCCCGAGCTGCGCCGGCCCCGCCACCGCCGGAGCGAGCCGCTGGCGCCGCCGGCGGACCGTCAACTGGATCTCGTCCGCCGCCGACCGCGCCGTGCGCATCAGCTCCGAGCGGACGAACCGCCGGTCGGTGACGTCCCCGCCGTCCGACAGCACCTGGGCGGTGCGCCGCGCGTGCGGCAGCAGGCCGAGCACGGGCAGCCCGAACTCCTTGGACACCTCGGCCCCCGAGTACGGCCCCTCGGCGATCAGCAGCAGGCCCAGCGCGTCGGCGCCGGTACCGGCCGAGGCGAGGTCCTCGGCCAGCGTCGCCAGCCGGGGCCGGGCCGCGCTCAGCCCGCGCAGGGTGGTGCGCACGGCCGCCGCGACCACGTCGGCCCGGCGGGCCAGCACCGCGCTGGTGCCGGTGGCGCCGGAGCGGCCGAGGTCGAGGATGACGTCGTAGCCCTGCGGCTCCAGCCCGTGCAGCACCTCCATCAGCGGTTCCCAGGTGTAGGCGAGGCCGGGCGCCTGGGTGGGGTCGGTCAGGCCGGGCAGCAGGAGGCGTTCGGCGTTGCCGGCCGGGGAGAGGTCGATCAGCTGCTCCCAGAGGGCCTGCGCGAGCAGTCCCCGGCGGTCGGCCACGGCGAGGTTGCGCAGTCCGTAGACCGCCTCGACCCGGCCCTCCAGGGCACCGGCCAGGACGGCGCCGCCGTCCGGGTCGCACTCGACCAGCAGGATGCGGCGGCCGGGCTGCAGCGGCCAGGCCAGCAGCAGTGCCAGCGCGGTCGTGGTGGCGCCGGGTGCCCCCGGGGCGCCGACCACCGCGATCACGGCCATCTCAGTTCCCACCCGCCCCGGTCGGCGCGCCCGAGGCTGCGGGGCGTCCGGCGGCCGGAGTTCCGGCGGACGCCCCGGAGACGGCGGCCGGGGCCGCCGCGCCGCTCGTCGGCGCTCCGGCGGCGGGGGTGCCGGTGGCACCGGGGGTCGGCGCGCCCGGGGCGGCCGCGCCGGGCGAAGCGGCGGAGGGTGAGGCGGCGGAGGGACGCGGAGCCAGCACCACCTGGATCCGCCCGGTGGCCACCCAGCCCGCCAGCCGGGCGGCGTCCGCCTCGTTGACGACGACGTCGAACACCTGGCTGCCGTCGGCGTCCACCCGGCCGGCGTTGAAGACGGTGGCGGCGAGGGTCTCGGACCGCCCCCCGTCCGAGGTGTACACCACGATCACCGGCAGGCCCGGCTGGAGCCGGGTGGCCGGCAGCTGGGTGCGCCGGGCCGCGACGCCGACCAGCAGCTGCCCCGGGTTCAGGACCAGCGACTGAGCGAGGTCCGACCTGGTCAGCAGCCCGCCCCGGTGGAGGTCCGTGGTGGCCCGCATGCCGATCGCCTTGGCCCGGTCGGCCGCGTCCAGCGGCTTGAGCGCCGGGTCGCTCGCGATCCGGACGGTCACCAGGTCGCCCTCGGTCAGCGCCTGCCCCCACGGCACGTCACGGGCCAGCGCCAGCACGGTGATCCGCTGGCCGGTGCTGTTGTAGAGCACCGCGCCGCCCAGCCCGCCGGCGGCTATCAGGGCCACCGCCATGGCCAGCACGGCGGGCCGCCTGCGCCGGGCGCCGAGCGCCCGCCCGGGGGTGCGCGGGGCACCGCGCCCCTGCTCCGGCACGGCCACGGGCGCGGGCGCGGTGCTGCTCGCGGTCGCCGTGGCGGATGTGCCGGAGCCGGATGCGGCAAAGGTACGGTTCTCCACCGGGCTTCGGCCTTCCTCGCGTCGTTCGTCGTTCGTCGGTCGTTGCTGTGCTTGCGGCGGTGTCGGGTCGCCCCGTCGAGGTCGCCCGGTCGAGGTCGCCCAGATGAGGTCGGCTAGTTGAGGACCTGTACCTCGGCCACCGGGAACTGGAGCCGCACGCTGGTCTCCAGGTCGATCGGCGCCACCGTCTGGGTGCCGCCGGTGATGGTGACCTCGCCGACCCAGTGCACGGTGAGGGTGCCGTAGAAGAGGCCCGCCTTACGGGTGCCGGAGCCGGTGGTGAAGACGTGGCCGCAGGTCGGGGACGGGGTCGCGCCGTACTTCGGCTCGTACGGGGTGCCGGCGCCCTCGCACGTCTTCACCGTCTCCTTCTTCGGGTCCAACTGGTCGCCCAGGCTCCACTCCAGGCTCTTCAGCCGGGGGGTGACGGTCACCGCGATGACGTTGCCCCGTGCGGTCTTCGCCGCCGGGGGCTGCGGGTTGGCCAGCCAGAACCAGACCGGCACGCCCACGACGGAGGTGCCCTCGGGGGCGATGCCGGGCACCGGGTCCGGGAAGACGATTTCCTCGGAAGCGCTTTTGGCCAGCTCGACCGGGTTGTCCGGCGGCGGCCCGGCAGGCGGCTGGGCGAAGAACCTGAACTGGCCGGGTGCCTGACTCCCGTCGCTGCTGAGGCGGTTCTCGGCGTAGACCCCGCCGTCCTCCGGCTTGTGGCCCTCCCAGAGCGGATCGCCCGCCGGGGGCTGTGGGTCGGCCAGCCGGTAGTAGTAGCCGGTGGCGGAGCTGAACCAGCCGAATTCCGGGTTGTAGCAGGCGTAGGTCTGGCCGTTGAAGCTGCAGACCTGCGGCCCGCTACCGGTCCCTCCGGTCCCGCCACCACCCTTGGGCGGCTTGGTGGTGGTCTCGCTCGTCCCGGCGCAGATCACGTTCACATGGCAGCGGGTCGCACCCCCGGTGGGGGTGGAGTCCGCCGCGGCGGTGCCCGTCGGGGCCATCAGTAATCCGGCGAACAGCGGCGCGCCGATCACCAATCGCCGTACCGGCTTCAGCATGTGCGTCCCACCTCCCGCTTGAACTCGTGGATCAGCCAACGCGTTCGGAACTGTCGTAGCGAAACGGTCGCCACATACCGGGTGAGCCGGTCGGGCGGGTCCATGACCGCGCGGGTCGCGGCGTCCGCCTGGTGCCACCCGGACACGTCCAGGCAGTCCTCGATCACGGCGGTGTTCGGATCGGCCGTGATGTCGACGGACTTCACCACCGGGGAATTCCGCGGACTGCCCGTCATCACCAGTTTGGCGTCGTGCAGTTGCTTGAGGTTGACCAGCGCGTCGGTCAGCACCTGTCCGGACGCGAAGGTGCCGAAGTTCGAACCGTCCGCGTCCGGCTGCCCGTAGGCCTCGGCCTGGGCATTCCACCAGTCCTGATAGGCCCTCACCGCCTCGCGCGCGGCGGCGCCTTCGACCCCGTCGGTCGGCGCGTTCCCGACGTTTGCCGAACCACCCGAAGGAGTTACCGGAGTCACCCCCGCAACCGTGGGCGCGTTCGTCCCCAGTCGATCGGCGGACCCCCCGGCCCCACTGCTGGAACAGCCGCTCAGCAGCAACGCCAGAATCACCCCACCGATCCCAACCGCCCCAGGGCGCAACACAATTCCGCGCTGCCGCATCGCCCCACCTCGTCGCAGCCGGCCCCGCATGTGGTCCGGGGCCGCCAGAAGAATTCCGCAGTCCCGCTGGTGTTGCCTCGCGAGCATCGATTCTTCGCCAAACCGAGCCTTCACGGCAACACCTGGGGCCTCCTGACCTTACGCGGAAGGAGGATCCGTCGGGGCACTTTCCCGCCACAGAAGAGCCAACAGTTCTTCGGAAAGCGACAATCCGGCCAATGCGCCCCGAATCGCGGCCCGATTGCGCATCAGCAGGCGCCCGCCCTCCGGCGGTACGAGCAGGCGCACACCCGGCGCCTCGCCCTGCCGCGGGGGCGCACCGGCACCGTCCCCCTCGTGCGGGGCGCCGCCGTCGAGCAGCGCGCCGACGGCCGGCTGCAGGTCGTGCGGACCGACGGCCGCGGGCGCCCCCGGGACCCCCTGCCGGAGCACGGTGGTGAGCGAGCGGCTGAACGACCCGGGGCCGCCGGGGAGGACCGCCTCCCGGCCGCGTCTGCCCGGGGTGTAGCGGGCGGGCGCGTGCCGGCCGATCCGGCCCCAGAGCGGGACCCGCGGGTAGCTGAGCAGTTCCCCGGCACCGTCCTCGCCGCCGCCGCGCTCCAGCGCCGCCCAGGTGTCCTTGTCGACCACCGCGTCGACCAGCAGCAGCGCCTCCTCCTGGTCGCCGTGCACCATCGCGCTGACCACCCAGTCCCAGGCCAGCCCGCGCCGGTAGGCGTTGTCGGCGGTGGAGCCCGCGGTGACCAGGGCGAGCCGGCGGCCGCGCGGGTCGGCCACCAACTGGCCCACCAGGCACACCAGCAGCCAGCGGCCCGGGCGGGCGGCCGCCTCCCGGACGGCGGTGAGCATGGCGTTGGCGTCCGCGCCCGGCTCCACCACGGTGACCCGGCTGTCGGCCGCGCCGGCGTCGAAGCACATCCCGGGCAGCACCTCGGCCAGTTCCCGGGCGCCCTCGGCCGCCCGGGCCGAACCGCCGAAGGCGCGGTCCGGCCCGCCGTCCGCGCCGATCACCACCAGATCGATCCCGCTTGCCACCCGCACCGCCCCCTCCTGCCCGGCCCCGGTACCCCGGGGCCGCCGAACCGTTCCGCCGCCCGCTCCGGGCCTCGCGGCACACCCGGTGCGCCCCGGTGCCACCGCGGGGCAGGCTATCGCCCCGCACCGTCGGTGTCGGGCCTCCGGGCACCGCCTTCCCGACGAGTCCGGGCCCGCCTGTCCTCCGCCAGTCCTCCGTCCGTCCTCCACCCGCCCTCCGCCTGTCCCCCGCCCGCCCTCCGTCCGCTCTCCGCCCTCGACCGGACGACGGCCCCAAAGCCCTGCCGCTCAGGGACCATGGGCCCTGTCCGCCCGCGCCCGGCGGAGGGACGATCGGACCCATGGACCGTGACGACGCACTGGACGACGAACCGGAGGAACTCGGCGCCGAGGCGTGCCTCCGACTGCTCAGCACCGTGCCCGTCGGACGGGTGGTGTACACCGAACACGCGCTTCCGGCCGTGCTTCCGGTCTCCTTCGAGGTCGTCCCGGACGGGCGCCTGCTGCTCGCCGTGCGCCGGGACAGTGCTACCGCGCGCGGGCTCGACGGCACCGTCGTCGCCTTCCAGGCCGACCGGCTGGACCCGCTCACCCGGAGCGGCTGGAGCGTGCTGGTCCACGGCCGGGCGGACATCGTGCGCGACCCGGAGCAGATCCTCCGCGCGCTGCGCTCGGGGCTGCGGCCCTGGACCGACGAGCCCGACCCGATGTTCGTCGCGGTGGTGCCCGAACTGATCAGCGGCCGACGGCTGACCGCGTCCGGCCACCCCGTCCCGCACGCCTGAGGCCGACCGTTCGGAAGCGCGGGACCACCCCGGGCGGGCGCTTCCGGCGGACCCCTGACAGGTGACCGGCGAGTAGGCATACTCTGCGGAGTTCGCACCCACCGCACCGCGACCGCTGTCGCACCGCCCGCCCGCCCTCAGGAGCGCTCCGTGACGATCTTCCCCTCCCTCGCCGAGCTGACCGCCGCCGTCGGCACCGAGCTGGGGACCAGCCAGTGGCACACCGTCGACCAGGCGCGGATCGACCTGTTCGCCGAGGCCACCGGCGACCACCAGTGGATCCACGTCGACCCGGAGCGGGCGAAGGAGAGCCAGTTCGGCTCGACCATCGCGCACGGCTACCTCACGATGTCGATGATCCCGGTGCTGGCCAAGGAGTGCTACGGCGTCGAGGGCGTCCGGATGGCGCTGAACTACGGCTCGGAGAAGGTCCGCTTCCCCGCCCCGGTGCCGGTCGGGACGGCGATCCGGGCCACCGCCGAACTCGTCTCGGCCACCGAGGTGTCCGGCGGGGTGCAGGCCGTGGTCCGGTTCACCATCACCAGCGCCGAGAGCGCCAAGCCGCACTGCGTCGCCGAGACGATCACCCGTTTCTACTCCTGATCACAGGGGAAGGCCCCTGGTCGGCGGACGGCGGCCGCCGCTCGCCGGGTCCGGAGGGCCGAGCACGAGTAACCTCCGACGAGATGGTTGTCGTACCGAACCGGTGTCCCCGCCGACGGTGCGCGCCCCGGCATGCCAGGTATCCGTCGCCGTCCTTGGAGGTGCCGTGCCCCGCCCAGCCGCCCCGTGGTACTCCCGCGTCCCCGGCCTGTCCTCCGCTCTCACCGCGCCCCCCGGCCGGACCGGACTGTCCGGCCTGACCGGGCTGCCCCGGGCGGCCTGGCACCGGGTCCGGACGGACGCCTTCGGCGCCGAGCCGCGGGGCGAACGGCTGGCCCGGATCCACCGCTCCCCGCAGTTCGCCGACGGCGCCTTCCGCAACCCGGTGCCGACCCGCCGACTGGTCTACGAGCGCAGCCCGCTGGAGATCACCCGCGCCCAGTTGGCGGCCGACCGCGTCCGCCGGGTACCGGCCGCCGCCGTGCCGCTGCACCGGCTGCTCCCGGTCGACCTCGCCGAACCGCCCGCCTCGGGCCTGCGGCTCACCTGGCTCGGCCACGCCACCGTGCTCGCCGAGATCGGCGGCCGCCGGGTGCTGTTCGACCCGGTCTGGGGCGAACGCTGCTCCCCGTTCGCCTGGACCGGCCCCAAACGGCTCCACCCGGTGCCGCTGCCGCTCTCCGAACTCGACGGGGTGGACGTCGTGGTCGTCTCCCACGACCACTACGACCACCTCGACATGGGGACCGTCCGGGCGCTGATCGGCACCGGCGCGACCTTCGCCGTGCCGCTCGGGGTCGGGGCGCACCTGGAGTACTGGGGCGTGCCGGCCGACCGGATCGTCGAGCTCGACTGGTGGGAGTCGGCCGAGGTGGCCGGCCTGACGCTGACCGCCACCCCCGCCCGGCACTACTGCAGCCGCGGCCCGCGCACCAGCCCGCTGTTCCTGTGGGCGTCCTGGGTGGTGGCGGGCGGCGGCCGCACCGTGTTCCACAGCGGGGACACCGGGTACTTCGCGGGCTTCGCCGAGATCGGCCGCCGGCTGGGACCGTTCGACGCGACGATGGTGCAGGTCGGCGCCTACAGTGACTTCTGGCCCGAGGTGCACATGACGCCCGAGGAGGGCGTCCGGGCGCACCTCGACCTCGGCGGCGAGGTGCTGCTGCCGATCCACTGGTGCACCTTCAACCTCGCTCCGCACCCGTGGGAGGAGCCCGCCGAGCGGGTGGTCGCCGCCGCGCGGGCGCAGGGCGCCCGGCTGGTGGTGCCTCGGCCCGGCAAGCCCTTCGAACCGGTCGACCCGCCCGCGCTGCGGCGCTGGTGGCGCGCGGTGGCCGCGCCGCCCGGGGACGGCACGCCGCTGGTGGTGCCGGACGGGGCGGCGGACACGACAGCCGGGCCGGTGCCGCCCGATGCCGAGGCGGCGGGGAGTGCCATCGGTACGGCGGGGGCCACCGGTGGTGCCGGTGGTGCCGCCGGCTCCCCCGGGTCGCGCCCCAGGGTGACGGCCGAGGACGACGGCGTCCCGGTCTGAGTCCGGCCGCACGGCCCCGCGGCCGGACTCAGGCGGGGGTGCGCCCCTCGCGGGCCTGGCGGCGGATCCGCCGCCAGGCCCCCTGCTGCACCAGCAGGGTGAGCACCCCGGCCAGGACGATCCCGGCCATGTTGAGCAGCAGTTGCACGCTGGAGCCCCAGAACTGCCGGAAGTCGCCGTACCCGAGCGCCACCGCCGCATTGGCGGCAGCCGGCACGGTGGTCACCGAGATCGCCACGCCGACCAGCATCCCGGCCTTGGACGAGGTCAGCGAGAGCAGTCCGGCGATACCCGCCAGGAAGGCCACCACGAACGAGGTCGCGTCCGGCTGCCAGATGAACGAGGTGTTGGGCCGTACCGCGTCGAACTTCTCCTGGCTGAACAGCCCCAGGCCGTCCAGCAGCAGCGTGAAGAGGACGGTCAGCGCCATCGCCACCGCAAAGCCCGCCACCAGGGCGTTCAGCGAACGCAGCGCGGGCCGCGCCCGGCGCTGCACCAACGCGACGCAGAACCCGGCCAGCGGCCCGAACTCCGGTCCCACCGCCATCGCGCCGACCACCAGGATCGCGCTGTCCAGCACCGCCCCGCAGGCCGCCAGCATCGTCGCCACGGTGAGGAAGGCGAGGTAGACACCGGTGAGGGTGGACTCCTCGTGGGTGATCTCGGAGACCGCCTCCCACACCAGCGCGTCCGCGCCCTCCCCGGGGGCGAGCCGCTCGGCCTCGTCGGCGGCCGCCGAGAGCGTCAGCCCGACCTCCTGCACGTCGATCGCGCCGCGCTCGGGCAGACCGGTCCCGCGCAGGGCCGCCAGCACCTCGTCCGCCGACTCCCGGGCGACGTCGCACAGCACCACGTCCCCCGCCGGGCGGACGGCCGCGTCGGGGAGCAGGACCACATGGGTCACCCCCACGCAGTCGTCCAGACAGCCGAGCACGGGATCGCGCAGGTCGACGGGGACGATCAGACGCAGGTGCAGCACGGATGCTCCGGACGGGTGCGGGGGCGCGGTCCCGCCCACCCTAGACGGGCGGGTACCGCCGGGCGGCCGCCCGACCACGCCCCCGCTCCCGGGGTGGGACGGGCCCCGACCCGCCGGAAGGGCCGGGCCGAGGCCGCGTCGCCCGGCTCAGGCGCCCGCCAGGACGTCGCGCAGCGCTCGGGCCTCCTTCACCAGACGGGCGGCGCCGGGGCGGGCCGCGGTGGCGGTCACCTGCTCGACCGGGCCGCGGGCACCCGAGCGGCGGGCGGCGTCGGTCGCTACCGCGAGCACATCGGCGGTGCCCCGCAGGGCCTCGCCCCCGAGCAGCGCGGGCAGGGCGGGGGCCAGCACCGACCAGACGGTGGCGTAGGCCCCGGTGTCGGCGGCGGTGCCCAGCGCGTGCGCGAGCCGGTTCGGCTTCACCGTCCCGAGCGTGACGAGCTCGCCCAGCTCGCGGCCGAGCAGGGCGGCGTCCAGGTCGCCCCGGGCGGCCAGCACCAGCAGCGCGTCCACGGCGGCGGTGCGGTCCTCCGGGAACCGTGCGCCGAGGCAGTAGGCCAGCGCCAGGTGCAGCGCCAGCCCGGCCGGACCGCCGGCCTCGGTGAGCACGACCAGCATCCTGGCGGCACCGCGCCGATCCCGGTCTGCGGAGTCGGCGAACTGGTCCAGCCAGCGGGCCGCCAGCTCCTCCCGGTGGTGCGGGAGCATCGCGGCCCAGTGCTCGGTGGGCTCCCAGAGCCACTCGTCCTGCTTGCGGACCCGGGCCACGCTGGGCTCGGTGCTCTCCAGCAGCGCCCGGAAGTCCGGGCCGAGCCGCTCGCCCGCGGGCCCGGCCGGTCCGCCGCTGCCGGGCTGGGCGACCGCGATCCGCTTGAGGTCCTCCCACCAGCGGTCCCAGTACCGCAGCGGGCTCAGCGACGCCGGGGCCGGGGCGAACAGCACCCGCTCCGAGGGCTGGCCCGGCAGACCGCCCCCGCGCAGCCACGCGGCCACCCACCGCCCGGCGGGCGAGGCCAGCCGGTCGGCGGCCGCCAGCACCTCCTGGTCCGCCGTCGGGGCGACCCGCAGCAACGCGGCGTTCAGGTCGGCCGGAGCGGCCGCCGTGCCCGCGGCCTCGTAGGCGGCGATCCGCCCGACCAGCGCGGTCGCGGCGATCGCGCCGGTGGCGTCGGTCGGCGTGGCGAGCAGCAGCGGCAGCGGGTCGGCGGCGACCCGCTCGGCCGCCTCGGAGATCCGGGCGGCCAGCACCGTGCCGTACACGGTGTTGTGCTCGCTGCGCAGCGGGTGCCGGCCCTTGTTCCGGAAGACGTGGCCGAGCCGGTGCGGATCCACCTGACCGGCCACCACGGCCGCGAGGTAGAGCGCGTCGGCCGGGCCGCAGTCCTCCCACCGGCCGACGTTCTGCCACGGGTGGGCCCGCAGCACCGGCTCCAGCGCCCCGGCCAGCGCCGGGCGGTCGCGGTGGGCATGCCGGACCAGGCCGTCCAGGACCCGCTCGAAGACGGCGACGCCGGGCCGGCCGGCGGCCAGCAGCACGGCCAGCTCCTCGGCGACCTCCGCCGGGGTGGCGAGCGGCTCGTCGAGCGGGGCCGGCTCGGGGACCGGCGGCAGCAGCTCGTCCCAGGCGGTGTCGTCCTCCCCCGAGCCGCCGAGGACGGCGCCGAACAGCGCGCCCGCCCTGGCGTGGTGGACGGGGTTGAGCGCCTCGGCGGCGAGGCGCAGCTCCGGCAGGACGGCCTCCCCTGCGGTCTTCAGGCGGCGGGCGACCAGGTTGAGCGCCCGTTCCTGGAGGGCGCTGTCGGGGTGGCCGAAGGCATCGGCGGCGGCGAGCGCGACCGGCCCGGAGCGCTCCGGAGCGCTCCGGGCGGCCTGCTCCAGCCAGGCGAGCTGGGCGCGCACCAGCTTCTTCTCCGCCCGGAACAGCACCACCGCCGAGGCCTCGGTGACCACCTCCGGCTCGACCAGCCCGGCCTCGTCCAGCCCGGCGAGCACCTGCTGGCCGTGCCCGGCCACCGCCGGGAGCCCGTCGAGCAGCGCCATCAGGTCGCGGACCCGGGCCGCGTACTCCTGCGGCGTGGGCGCGAGCGCGATCAGGACGGTCAGGAACGCCCGCTGGTCGGCGGCCCTGCCGCCGCGCACCAGTCGGCCCAGGCAGAGGTCGATCAGCTCCGCCCGCCCGAACGGGCCCTCCTCGGCCAGCCCGGCGATCGCCGACGGCCAGCTGTCCCCGGGCCGGGGATCGGGGCCGGCGTCCAGTGACCAGGCGACGTCGTCCAGCTCGAACACCCGGGGCAGCAGGACCGGGGTGAAGGTGTCGGCCCGCAGCCGCTCCAGCAGGGTGGTGGCGCTGCCGCGCGGGCTGTTCTCCCGCCCGACCCCCGAGCGCAGCCACTCGGCGGCGAAGTCGTCGGAGGCCGGCACCTCGCAGCCGGTGCGCCGCACCACCCGCGCGATCAGCGGGAAGAGGTCCCAGTTGAAGCCGGAGCCGCGCTTGGCGGCGAGCCGGCCCACCACCTCGATCTGCCACTCGTCCGGCTGGGCCTCGACGACCTCGGCCAGGGCGGGGTGGCGGGCCCAGGAACGGCCGTCGAAGTCCCGGGCGCCGATCCAGTCGGCCGCACCGGCCGGGCCGGGGTGGCAGCCGGCACCGGCCACCAGCAGGGCCTCCATCCGCCGGTTGGTCGGCTTCGACCACACGCTGCGGTTCTCCCGGCGCAGCTCCTTGAGCGCCGGGACGCAGGAGCGCCGCTCGGCCGGAGCGAGCGCGGCGAGCAGCCCGGGCACCCGGCCCGCCCGGCCCTCGCGGACCGCCGTCAGCAGCGCCTCCACGGCGTCGGCCGCTGCCTCGGCGCCCGTCGTGGCCGGCGCCCCCGTCATGATCCCCGTGCTTGTCGTGCTCGTCGTGCTTGTCGTGCTCATCGCGTTCCCTCCCGGTTTCCGCCGTCCTGGGCCCGCGCCTCGCGGACCATGCCGACCGCCAGCACGTGCTTGCACGGCCCGCGCCCGCCCCGGTACTTCGCCCACCAGAGGCAGGTGCAGCCGACCGCGCCCGCCGCCTCCGTCCGCACCCGCTGGATGTGGTCGTCCACCGTGACGACCGCCGTCGCGCCGCCCTCCTCCAGCCGGACGGCGCCGGCGGCGACCAGCGCGCGAGCGGCCTTCAGCCGGGGGTTGGCCGACTCCGCCCGCCCCTCCTGGTACGGGAGCCGGCGGTGGAAGTACGCGGCCTCGGCCACGTCGTAGCCGATCTGCCCGGACGTGCCGAGCCGGGCCAGCGCGGCCCGCACCCGGGCCGGGGTGAGACCGGCCTGCTCGGCGAGTTCGGCGACCTCGATCCTCGGCTCCCAGGCGAGCAGCGCCGCGACCAGGTCGGCGTCCGGTTCGGCGGTGTCGGTGGCCAGCGCCCCGAGGACGCCGCCCTCGCCGCTGAAGCCCCGGGAGGCGTCCGGCGAGAGGGTGAGGGTGAGCCGCATCCCGGGCAGCTCGACCTCCCAGGCGGAGGCCGTCGGGCCGTCCCCGACTACTGGCGGGCCGTAGATCCGCAGCGCCCGGGCGTGCCGCAGCACCCGCTGCAGCGCGGCCAGCCGCTCCGGACCCGGCAGGCAGACCGCGCCGGCCACCGGCCTGGTGGTCGGCCGCAGCGTCCGCCCGGCCAGGACCACCCACTGGACCGTCCTCGCCCCGGCCCGGCCCCCGCGGGGCAGCGAGCGGAGGAAGCGGACCGCCTCGGCGGCGGGCAGCTCGGCCCGCAGGTCGAAGCCGGCCGCCGTCACCTGGGTCTCGGCGAAGCCGCGCAGCCAGCGCTCGGGCAGCGGGACCTTCTTCTCGACGACCGGCCCGTCGAAGGTGGCGACCTCCAGCGCGTCCGGGCCGACGGCGAGGTGCAGCGGCTCGGCCGGAGCGATCCGGGTGAGTGCTTCTCGCAACGGATTGTTGACATCGACATTGGTGGTGCCGTGGCCGATCGCGTCCCCGTCCAGGCCGGCGGCGAGCACGTCCAGGCGGGCGTAGACGCCGCAGCAGCCGGAGAAGGACTCGAACCGGAGCCGGTCCCCGTTGGCGGTGACCACCGGGTCGAGCGAGGCGCGCAGCAGCGGCTGGTAGTACCGGGCGGCGGCGACGTCGGCCACGGCGAGCAGCGCGGCGGCGGCCGGTGCCGGCTCGGCCAGGAAACCCGCGAAGAACCGCGGGTGGGCGGCGTCCCCCAGCGGGGTGGCACCGCCGGACGTCTCCAGGGCGAGGCTCCGACCGGCCGCGCCGTCGAGGACGGCGGACGGGCGCAGATAGGCGTACGCGTGTGCGGATTGCGACATGCCCGTAACGCTAGGTCAGGGCACTGACAATCGGCCGCCCCGGCCCCGGCGGCAGCCCGCCCACCGGTCCGCCGACCGCCCGCCGCGCCTCCGTCCGCCCTCCGCCGGAATCCGCCGGAATCCGGCTAATGGAACACGTTCTAGCAAGCGTGTTCGCCCGGACGGGTTACCCACGTCACATCGGCGAGGCGTCCCGGTCTGCCACTATGGGCCCGTGACAGAGCTGACCGAACAGGACAGACGGGCGATCGACATGGTCGGACCGTTCGCCGATCTGCTGCGGATCGAGGCCCTCGACGAGAACACGTTCCGTGGCCGCTGCCACGCCGGGGCGCCGATGCGCGCGTTCGGCGGCCAGGTCGCCGCGCAGGCCCTGGTGGCGGCCGGGCGGACGATCGGGGCAGACCGCTCGGTGCACTCGCTGCACGGCTACTTCCTGATGCCCGGCGACCCGGGCCACCCGATCGAGTACCGGGTGGACCGGGTCCGCCAGGGCTCCTCGTACGCCACCCGGCGGGTGACGGCGGTCCAGCGGGGGGAGACCGTCTTCACCCTCTCGGCGTCCTTCAAGCGCCCCGAGCCGGCCGCCGACCGGCACCGCGAGATCCCCGCGCTGCCCGGCCCCGAGGAGCTGCCGGACGCCTTCTCGCTCTGGGACGACGAGGCCCGGGCGGCGCTGGTCGCCAGCGGCTTCGGCGCCCTGGAGCTGCGCTTCGTCCCGCCGGAAGCGCCGGGCGTGCCGCCGGCCGTGCCCGGCATGACGCAGCAGTTCGTCTGGCTGCGCGCCGGCTCCCCGCTGCCGGCCGACGACCCGCTGCTGCACGTCTGCGCCCTCACCTACCTCTCGGACCTCACCCTGGCCTCCACCGCCGGGCTGCACGTCCAGCCGAACTTCTTCCAGCGCACCGAGCCGCCCCGGCTGGTGATGGCCTCGCTGGACCACGCCATGTGGTTCCACCGGCCGTTCCGGGCCGACGAATGGCTGCTGTTCGCCCAGCGCAGCCCGTCCTCCTCGGACGGCCGGGGGCTGGCGCTGGGCGAGTTCTACGACCGAGGGGGCCGGCTGGTGGCCTCCGCCGTCCAGGAGGCGCTGATCCGCGAACGCCTCGTCGCGCCGCGCTGACCACCCGGTCCGTCCGGCCGCACCGCCCGGCCGGCCCCGCCGCGCCCGCCGTCCGCCGCCCCGCCCGCACCCGGTGACCGAGGGGCGAACGGCGGGCGGCCGGTCGGCGTCATATTCCTGAGCGGCCCCGGCCCGTATCATGGTGCGGGTGACCAAGGTTGACCTGTCACCACGGCCGGTGGAGGCGATGTCTCCGCGTCAGCTCGAACGCCGCGAAAGCCTGATCGCGGCGGCGCTCGCCCTGGTGAACGAGATCGGCGTCGAGCGGCTGCAGATGAAGCAGGTCTGCGAGCGGTCCGGAGTCGCCCTGGGGACGGCGTACCGCTACTTCTCCTCCAAGGACCACCTGCTGGCGGCGGCGATCGCCGACTGGCACCGGCTGCTGCTGGCCGACCTGGTGGCGGAGCTGCGCGGACCGCGCGCCGGCCTGGGCGCCACGGACCGGGTGGCGCGGTTCGTCCGCGGCGGCATGCGCGCCTACCAGCGGCAGCCCGAGCTGGCCCGACTGAGAGTGGCCGTCGCCGCCTCCACCGACCCCTTCGCCAGCGAGGCCCTCCAGGGCATGGCCCGGGCCGACAGCACGGCGCTCCAGGCGGTGATGGCCGACGAGGTGCCGGCCGCGGCGAGCGACCTGGTGCGGCACATCGTCGGCCATGCCTGGCAGGGCGAGCTGACCGCCTGGGTGACCGGCCGCACCACGCTGGGCGACGCCCGGCGACGGCTGGAGGACGTGGTGCGGCTGGTGCTGAACCCGTACGAGACGCCCCGCCCGGCCCCGTACGAGGTCACGTCCACGGCCTGAGGCCCGACGCGAGGCGGGCCCGGCCCTGACGGGCCGGGCCGCGCCCCGTCCTGCCCGCGTGCCGGGGCGCCCCGGTCGAGCGGCGGGCTTGACCTTCACACCGGTGTGAACTCCTAGCGTGCGGAGCGGTCCGGCCCTCCGGCCCGGACCCGCCCGTTCCGCACGACCCGAGCCGCCCAGGAGCACCGCCATGACCACCCGGCCCACCACCGCGCCCACCACCGCGCCCACCACCCCCGCCGCACCCCTCGCCCGGATCGTCCTGGGCAGCGGCCCCGGGCTGGTGCTCGCCCACGGCGCGGGCGGCAGCGCCCGCGACAACTGGGGCCCGCTGCTCGACGACCTCGCCACCCGCCGCACGGTCGTCGCCCCCGACTTCCCCGGCTCCGGCGACAGCCCCGCCGAACCGGGCGAGCTCTCCCTCGACGACCTGGCCGACCGCCTGGTGGCCGCCGCCGACGCGGCCGGCCTGGACGGGTTCGACCTGGCCGGCTACTCGCTCGGCGCCGCCGTGGCCGTCCGGGCCGTCACCCGCCACCCCGGGCGGATCCGCTCGCTGCTGCTGCTCTCCGGGGCGGCCGGCGGCTCGCAGCGGTTCCGGCTGCTGGCCGACCAGGCCTTCGCCCTCGCCGAGCACCCCGAGCTGATGGCCAACCAGCTGCTGACCGTGGTGTTCGGCCGGACCTGGGTGGACGCGCTGCCCGCCGAACAGCTCGCCGAGCTGCGCACCGCCCTGGCCGCCGCCCCGCTCCCGGCGGGCTTCCACGCCCAGTTCGACCTGGCCGCCCGGGCCGACGTCCGCGCCGAGCTGGCCCGGGTCGGGGTACCGACCCTGGTCGTCAGCACCACCGAGGACGGACTGGTGCCGCCGGAGCAGCACCGCGCCCTGGCCGAGGGCATCCCCGGGGCCCGGCTGGTCGAGCTGACGGCCGGCCACCTGCCCATGGTCGAGCGGCTGCCCGAGCTGCGGGAACTGCTGCTCGGGTTCCTGGCCGAGCATCCCGCCGGCCCGGCCGCCGCCTGACCGCCGACCGGCCGCCGCCCGACCTCCGCCGGGGCGCCCGCGCGGGCGCGGCGGGAACACCCGACCGGGCGGCGGCGTTCGCCCGGTCATGCGCATCGGAGAACTCGCCCGCCTGACCGGGGTGTCCACCCGCCTGCTGCGGTACTACGAGGAGCAGGGCCTGCTCCGGCCCGCCCGCTCGGCCGGGGGCTACCGCGAGTACGGCGAGGGCGACACGGTCCGGGTGCGGCAGATCCGGGGCCTGCTGGCGGCGGGCCTGCCCACCCGGGTGATCGTCGGGATCCTCCCCTGCGCGAGCGGGCCGGTCCCCGCCCTGGAGTCCTGCCCGGACCTGCTCGCCACCCTCCGCGGCGAGCTGGCCGAACTGGACGCGCGGATCGGCGAGCTGACCCGCAGCCGGAACGCGCTGGCCGGCTACCTGGACACCGCCGGACCCGCCGCCCCGCTGCCGGCGGTCCCGCTCCCCGTCGCGGCCTGAGCCCCGCCGACGGCCCCTCCCCCCGCCGCGACCCGGCCAGGCTGACGCCTCCTCAGGTCGCCGCCTCCCGGCGCGCCGTCCCGACTCTCCCGACGGGAACTGGACATAGTACGACATGTATCCCTTTTAGATCATGTCGCCGACGCATGCCGTCGGCCCGCCAGTACGCCGTGAGAGGTACCCCATGACCAGTCAGCCCGCCGGGCCGCCGGACGAACCCGCCGCCACCCTCCCCGTCGACCGGGTGGTCTTCGGGATCGGCGCGGTCGCGGTGCTCGGGGTCGTCGCCTGGGGCATCTTCGCCGAGGACAACCTCGGCCGGACCTCCAGCACCGCCCTCGGCTGGGTCCTGCACAACTTCGGCTGGCTCTTCGTCGTCGCCGCCGACATCTTCCTCGCCCTCACCGTGCTGCTCGCGTTCAGCCGCTTCGGACGGATCCGGCTCGGCAGGGACGATGACGAACCGGAGTTCTCCACCCTCGCCTGGGTGGCCATGATGTTCAGCGCGGGCATGGGCATCGGCCTGATGTTCTACGGCGTCGGCGAACCGCTCCAGCTGTTCGCCACGCCGCAGCTCGGCTCGGGACTCGAACCGCAGTCCCCGGCCGCCGCCCAGCAGGCGCTGGAGTTCTCCCTCTTCCACTGGACCCTGCACCCGTGGGCGATCTACGCGGTCGGCGGCCTCGCGCTCGCCTACACCACCTTCCGCAAGGGCCGGGGCAACCGGATCTCCGCCGCCTTCGTGCCCCTGATCGGCGAGCGCGGCGCCGACGGCTGGCCGGGCCGGGCGATCGACCTGCTCGCCGTCTTCGCGACCGTCTTCGGCTCGGCCACCAGCCTCGGCCTCGGCGCCCTCCAGGTGGCCGACGGCCTCGGCTACGTCTCCGACGTCAGCAACACCGAGCGCACCCAGCTGGTGATCATCGCCGCGCTGAGCGCCGCCTTCGTCCTCTCCGCCTTCTCCGGCGTGCACAAGGGCGTGAAGTGGCTCTCCACCGCCAATGTGGTGCTGGCCTCGCTGATCATGCTCTTCGTCTTCGTGGTCGGCCCGACCGTCTTCGTCCTGGACGCGATCCCCTCCACCGTCGGCGGCTACCTCTCCGACCTGCTCGCGATGTCCACCCAGACCGGTGCCTTCACGGACGAGAACTGGCTCGGCAGCTGGACCATCTTCTACTGGGCCTGGTGGCTCTCCTGGGCCCCCTTCGTCGGCACCTTCATCGCCCGCATCTCGCGCGGCCGCACCGTGCGGCAGTTTCTCCTCGGCGTCCTGCTGGTGCCCAGCGGGGCCACCGTGATCTGGTTCTGCGTCATGGGCGGCACCGCGATCCGGCTCGACAGCACCGGCGCCGCCGACCTCGTCGAGACCATCCCGCAGGGCGCCGAGGCCTCGCTCTTCGAAATGCTGCGCTCGCTCCCCGGCGGCACGGTGACCAGCGTGGTCGCGGTGCTGCTGGTGATGACCTTCTTCATCACCAGCGCCGACTCCGCCTCGCTCGTCCTCGGCTCGCTCTCCAGCCGCGGCTCGCTCCACCCGCGCACCTGGCTGGTGGTGGTGTGGGGCGTGCTGATGGGCGGGGTCGCGGCCGCGCTGCTGCTGGCCGGCGGGCTCACCGCGCTGCAGAACGCCACCATCCTGGTCGCGCTGCCGTTCGTCGGGGTGATGCTGCTGCTGTGCGTCGCGCTGGTGAAGGAGCTGCGCACCGACCCCGCCGCCGGACCGTCCCGTTTCCACCCCGTGCACGGCCTGCGGGACGCCGTCCGGGTCGCCGTCGGCGAGGCCATGGCCGACGCCCGCAGTGGGAACCGGCGTCCCCCGACCGGGTGAACCGCCCCTCCCCGGGGCGGGCCGCCGCCCACCCCGGGGGGCTGGCGTGACCTGCGGCGTTGCAGCTGTCGCCCAAGCCGACGCCCACCCCCCACCCGGACTTCACCCGCACGTAGCGATCGTTAACACCGCCCTGGAAACCTCCCTGCCATGAACGCCATCCCTCCGGCGACCTCCCAGGAACCGCGCTTCCCCATGCCCAAGCGCCACCGACGCGTCCTGGCCGGCTCCGCCGTTATCGCTTCCATCGCCCTGGGCGTCCTCGGTGTCGGCGCCACCGTCGAAACCGTCCAGCACGGCACCGTCGCCACCGCCACGGCGACCGTCCGAAGGTAACC
>NZ_LGDO01000492.1:0-41711 GCF_001279805.1 Streptomyces sp. XY431 | reverse complement strand
TCGCCCTGCACACAGCCTCCGGACAGTCCAACGATCTTGACGCGCCCGTAGTACGGAGCCGTGTTCCCCGCCCGACGGCAGGGACCGCCCGGGCCAGGAAGAACACCAGCGTTCCCGAGCGGCAGCCGGACCACGGCCCGGCGACGCGAGTTGAATTCGGCTCCCCGCGCCCGCGGGGCTCAGCCGCACCGGGCCGTCGTCTTCGCGTTGGCACTGTCGGCGTCCCCGCCCGTGGACCGGAGGTCAGGGGTGGAACACCACCTCCGGGTCGGCCGCGTTCGGGCCGTCGATCGACAACCCGGCCGAGACGAAGGACACCGATCCGCCCCGGGGGGACGGGGGTGCCCCGCGCTCGCGGTCGGGCGTTCCCCGGTCACTCGCCCGGGTGCGGTGCGGATGCGCCGAAGTTAGTTTGTACACAGGCGATGCACTCGCAGTGCCGGTGGACCGGCGAACCCGATGGGCGCTTCGGGGCTGGTGACACGAAGCAACGGAACTCCGGCAGAACGGCGAATCGGGCATCGCCCGGTCCGCCAGGAGATGGAAGGGTGTCGCACATGGCAGAGAAATTGTCGCGGGCCTGGACTGCGGACGAGGCTGCCGAACACCGGCGGTCGCGCGGTCCGGACCGGGCGGGCGAGGCCGTCCCGATGGATCGGACTGCGGGGGTCTCCAGTGGTGAGGACCATCTTCCCGGCGTGGAGAGCGACTACGCCGGCGACGACGGCCGCGGTGACGACCCCACGCCGCAGGAGGGATGACCGTGGGACTCTACTTCCAGAACAGCACGTCGAAGACCGTCTGGTTCGCCTACGCCTATTCGGACAGCGGCTGCGCTTCGAAAGGTGACCCGTGGTCGAAGACCGGATGGTTCATGGTCACTCCGCACACCGATCTGAAGGTGCGTTCCGGACCGGTCAACGGGGCGAAGTACTTCTTCTTCGCGGAGAACCAGGACAGAACCCTGAGCTGGGGCGGAGAATTCCTCACCCAGATGCCGGACCGGGCCTTCGACTGGTGCTGGACCACGGGGAGCACCGACTCCCGGCTGCTCGGCATGAAGAAGATCCTCGTGCCGGTTTCCTCGATCAACCATACGATCAACGTCATCGGGCCCTGACGGGAGTGGGCCGTGCGGGCCGCCCGCTCCTATGGTGGAAGAACCCCCGTACGGGCAGGTGGATCGTGAACGGACCCGTCATCGACTACCAGGACGTCTTCCGGGCTCTGCCGAGCGCGGTCGCGCTGCTGACCCGCGACCTGGTGTACGCGGATGCCAACGAGGCGTTCCTGGCCGTCTCCGGACGCACCCGCGAGCAGCTCGTCGGCCGCTACCTGTTCGATGTCTTCCCCGACAACCCGAACGACCCCTCGGCGAACGGCGTGCGCAACCTGCACGCCTCGCTGGAGCGCGTCCTGGCCACCGGCGAGCGTGACACCATGGCCCTGCAGCGCTACGACGTCGAGGACCCGGTGCGCCCCGGCGTCTGGCACGAGCGGTACTGGAGCCCCGTGAACGCCCCCGTCCTCGCGCCGGACGGCACGGTGGCGCTGCTGTTGCACCGTGTCGAGGAGGTCACGGATTTCATGACGGCCCGCGGCTCCCACGACGGCAGCCGCACCCCTGTCCTGGAGGCCGAGCTGTACACCCGCGCCCGGGACCTGCAGGAGGTCAACGAACGTCTGCGCGGCGCCCACGCCCGTGAACGCGAGGTCGCCCTCCACCTGCAGGAGGCGATGCTCCCCGCGCCGCGCCCGCTGGGCCACCACCGCGCGGCCGTACGGTACCGTCCGGCCACCGGGGCCCTGAACGTCTGCGGCGACTGGTACGACCTGGTGGACCTTCCCGGCACGGTCCACACCGCCGTCGCCGTGGCGGTCGGCGACGTCGTCGGGCACGGACTGCGCGCGGCCGGCGTCATGGGCCAGCTGCGCAGCGCCCTGTCCGCCGCCTCCCGCGTCGCCGACGGTCCCGCCGAGGCCCTGGACGTGCTGGGCCTGTACTCCCGCTCCGTCGACGGGGCGGAGAGCGCCACCGCCGTGTCGGTCTTCGTCGACTGGACCAACCACACCCTCACCTACAGCAGCGCGGGCCACCCGCCGCCCGCGCTGTGCGGCCCCGACGGCACCGTGGTCCTCCTCGACCGGGCCACCGATCCCCCGCTCGGCGCCCGCCCGGAACACGTCCCCCGCCCCCAGGTCCGAACCGGCTTCGCCGAGGGCTCCGTCCTCGTCCTCTACACCGACGGGCTCGTCGAACGCCGGCGCGAGGACATCGACACCGGCCTCGACCGCCTCGCCCGCTCCCTCGCCCGGCACCGCCGCGCCGATCCCGAGACCCTCGCCGACGCGCTCCTGGCCGACCTCGTCCCGCCCGCCGGACTCACCGACGACACCGCCCTGATCGTCCTGCGCCTGTGACGGCCGGAGCCCGCGGCCCGAGGAGCCGCGCAACGCCGGAAGGGGGAGGCCGTCACTGGCCTCCCCCTCCCCCGGCGTCACATCACGCGGTCACCGGGTGAGATTGACGGTGAACTCGTTGGCCGGATCGTCGCAGTGCACCACCTTGTTCGGCCGGTTGCCCGGGCCGTCGCCGATGATCGGTGCCGGGGCGTCGACCGCCCACGGGTTGCCGCCGCTGCCGCGGGTGGCGGCCGAGCAGGATGCGTAGGCGTTGCCGTTGGGAGCGGTGGCGGGGAAGTTGGAGAAGTTCCTCCAGTCCCCGCCGTTGATCCGCTGGTTCGACGGGCGGCCGAGGTTGTCGGTCAGCCGGTCGTCGATGTACAGGTACAGGTCGGGCATGTAGGACTGGAAGACGATGCCGTTGGAGGGCGTCGCGTCGCCGTTGCGCTGGAAGTGCATCGGCTTCACGGACCCGTCGGCGCAGAAGGCCGCGGCGATGTCCTGCCAGATCGGGGGCGCGTTGCCGATCATGGAGCCGCCCATGTTGTTGTTCCAGGACCCGCTGTTCTTGAAGAACATCGCGTAGACGTCTCCGGCGAACCGCCGCACCGCGTGGTTGGTCCGCACGCTCGCGTTGACCTTGTCCACCCACGCCTTGACGTTGTCGTTGATCGACTTGTGGCCGATCATCGCGCGGTAGCCGTGCACGCCGCCGCCGACGGCGCGGAAGTCGACGCACTGCTTGGCGTCGTCGATGCGGGCCCCGCGGAAGTGCGGGAAGTACGCCTGGCCCGGGGTGTCCCCGTCCGTGTAGGGGTGGGAGGTCTGGACGTTGCCGTACTCCAGCGCGTCCTGCGTGGTGTAGTCGATGTCCGGTGCCGCGATCCCGTAGTCCGCCTCGATCGTCTTCATGATCCTGGTGACGAAGTGGGGCAGGTGGGCATTGCCGACGCGGGCCCGGTAGTTCGACCCGGCGCTGCCGTCGACGATCTTCCCGTCCTCGCCGACCACGAAGGTCACGTTCACATCGGACTTGATCTTGTAGCTGTTCGGGTCGCTGTACGCCTGGGAGGCGGGCTCGGACACGTCGGGGCGCAGGTTGGACATGGCCATCCAGACCGGGATCGACATCGCGGGGGCGGAGCCGTCCGCGCGCGGGGCCGAGCCGCCGGCCCTGATGTCCTTGGCCCACTGGTCGGCCGCGTCCCAGGTCTGCTGCCCCGTGCACTCGCCGACGGCCTGCGCCGTCGGGCACCGCGCCTCGGAGGCCAGACCCCGGGCGTCGGCCCCGTCCGGGTTGTTCCACAGCGGCCCCTGGTCGGCCAGACCCAGCCCCCAGTCGTAGAGGGCCTTCATGGACCGCACGGGCGAGTTGATCTCCGTCGACACCGGCCAGTTGGAGTTCAGCTCCTGGTTCGGGTCGAAGATCGCGGCCGCGGTCAGGGAGCGCTGGACGAAGGTGCCCCTGATCGGCTTGAAGGCCACGGAGTTCCAGGCGATGTCGCGGTCGGCGGTGCCGCCCTTCGAGTAGTTCGTCAGTGTCACCTTCGGGGTGGAGGTGAACTTGTACGCGCCCAGCGACACCCACTGGCCGTTGTTCGCGTCCTGGTCGACGTACCGCTCGTACGGGCCGCCGACGGCGCCGTCGACGACGTACTTCGCGTCCTTGGTCTGCGCTCCGGTGTCGGGGATGTAGGCGTAGACGGCGGCGAGGTCGTACGACTTGCCCGCCGTCCACTCGCCCACGATCGTCATCCGGTTGCCGTCGCCGCCGTAGTGGTCCTCGTCCCGGGTGTGGGTGTACCAGAAGTGGCCGCCGTGACCGCCGCCGATCGAGTGCAGATCGGCCTTGGCCTCGTAGTGCTGGTCCCAGTCGGGATGGAAGGTGAACTGGAACGTGCCCGTCGACGCCGCCGGCCCGCAGGCCGACCAGGTCGGTGTACCGGCGGGGACGGAGGTGACGACGTCGGAGCCCGCCGGGGCGCCGGCGCACACCGGAGTGCCGTTCTTCAGCCGGTAGCCCCGGCCCGGCTCGGCGCGCAGGGTCTGGTACTTGATGTTCTCGTGCCCGCACGTCTGGTCGCAGTCGGGCTTCCAGGTCGTGTTCTCCTGGTTCCACCAGAACTGGCGGTAGCAGGCCTCGTCCGGGCAGTCCACCGGGCTGGAGGGGTTGCAGTTGTTCTTGGTGTTGCAGAAGGTGCTGATCGGCGGGCTGACCCGGGAGCGGTCGGCGACGGTGGTCCACCAGGCGGGGTTGAAACCGGCGGAGTTGAACCCCGATTCGCCCTTCCAGTCCTGGCGGCCGTCCGTGCCGTAGGAGAAGCCGGTGTCGATGGACCAGGCGGACCAGCCCATCACCTTCATCTCGTACGGCCAGTACTGCGGCGTCGCCGCGTCACGGATGTTGTTCGTGTTGAGGCTCACATCCATGAACGGGTGGTCCCAGGCGCCCTTCTTGTACATGGGGTTGGCGGGGTTGTTGTACCAGCCCAGGCCCCAGGCGCCGCCGTTCTGGCCGGCCGCCGACTTGGGGTTGAAGCCGAGGTTGTAGTTCCAGGCCGCCGTGAACCAGTTCTCCACCCGGGACGGATCGTCGTTGTTGACCGCGATCTTCTGCCCGTCGGCGTGCACCTCGTTCCACTTGTCCGAGAGGATCTTCATGGAGGCGGCGATGTTGGTGGCGTAGTCGACGGCGATCGCCTTCTGCAGCGCCGGATCGAGGCTCGTCTCGCCGGTCTTCTCGTGCCCCTTCAGCCGCATGCCGTCGGTGACCTGGCCGACGCCGTAACCGCAGTCGGACTTGTCCCAGTTGATGCGCCAGTAGCCGAGCAGCGTGTCCTTCGTGCTGTGGCCGTAGTAGCCGTCCACGGCGGCCAGCGGGCTGCCCATCTGGCCGGGGACCGCGCCGGACTCGGCCTGCCACAGGTTGGACTCCTGCGCCAGGATGCCGAGCAGCACATTGGCGGGGATCCGTCCGCCGCCCTTCAGCTCCGGGCGGGGGAAGAGCCCCTGGGGGTCGATCGTGAGGAGCCCGGCCTGGCCGCGGTAGTCGCCCTGACGGATCCAGTTGCTGCGCAGCTCGCCGCGCACGGCCATGTCCACCGCCCACTCGACCTGGTTGGGCGTCGGCTGCAGCGCCTGCACACTCATGTCGTTGCGGGAGACGGAGCACCAGCGGTCGGTGTCACGGGGGTCGTGGGAGTCGGGCGCGGCCGCCGTCGCACGGGCCGTTGTACGCGGCTCGGCGTCGCCGGTCAGGGCCGGGGACGGATCGTCGGCGGGGCTCGGCTGCGTCGGGGCGACCGGCTGCCGGACCTCCTTGCCCGTCGCCGTGACGGTCGACGTGACCGTCGTCGTGGTGCCGCCGGCCGGCGTCCCGGGGGCCGGCCCGGAGGGGGCAGGCGCACCCGCCTCGGGCCCGGCCGCCCCGTCGAAGCCCTTCCCGGCCGCCTTGATCCGGTTCAGTCCGGCGCGGACGCCGGGGGTGAGGACGGGGGCGACGGCGAGGTGGCCCTGGGAGGAGACCTCGGTGCCCGCCGGCACGTCGAGCCGGGTGACTCCGCTCCCCTCCACCTTGACGTCCCGGGGACGGCCGGTGAGGAAGGCGCGGCCCTGCGCGCCGGACACCAGCTCCAGCTCGCCGAGGTTCCCGGTGGCGACCGTGAGCGGCTCACCGGCGCCGCTGTACACCTTCGCCTGCGCCGTCCCCGTGTCCTTGCGGTCCACGAAGCCGATGCGGTCCCCTGCCATGGGGCGGATGTCGAAGGGGATGCTGTCGCCCCCGGCGAGTCGGCTGATCGTGCCCTTGCCGTCGATCCGGACGAGATCGCGGCCCAGACCGGCGACCACACCGTCCTTCACCGGTACCGCCGACGACACCTGCCCCCGCAGCTCCCCGGTCTTCGTGACCGCGGTGCCGGCCGTGTCCACGGTGATCACCTGGGTCTTCACCTGCGCCGCGTCGTTCATGTCGCGGTACTGGGTGAAGGCGGCCGTGTGCGTGGTGGTGTTGCAGGAGGGGTCGAAGTAGGCGAGCGTGGCGGTGAACGGCAGCTTCGTCACCTCACCCGTCGTGGTGTTCACGATCGCCGTGAACGCGCCGCCCTGCATCAGGTCGGGCTTGTTGGTGAACGCGCGCGGGGCGTACACGGCGGCCACGTGCGAGTCGTCCATGACGCACTGGTTGCCGATCCAGGAGTCGGCCGGCAGTCCGGGCTCCGCCAGCGCGGCGACCGTCCTCCACTCGTACGCCGCCGCTTCGTCGGCGACAAGGATCTTGAAGGCCTCGGCGTCGGCCGCGCCGGTCACCGCACGGTCCTCGGAGGCCTTCCAGCCCTTTCCCAGCGTCTGGTCCGGACTGTCCACGCCTAAGGAAACGGCGGGTGGCGGCACGTCCCCGGCGGAGACGGCCGGTGCGGCGGCCGCGGGAAGGGCTTGGAGCAGGCCCGCGGTCAGGGCCGCGCAGGCAGCCACCGCGGCTACCGGCATGCAGGCCCGTCGGATGGATCGCAAAAGAGAACTCCCCCATGGTTTCGTGTCTCGTCGGTCGGGGGCTGTGCCCGCTCGGGAACAGCCGGGTTCACCCGCCCCGGCGGGGCCGCGCCGTCACAGGGCTGCCCCGCCGGGGTGCCTCCCGTCAGTACCGCATCTGCCAGTGCTGCTCCGGCGGGAAGTCCGAGGCGCAGGTCCACAGGGTGAGGTAGGTGCCGTTGCCGGACGAACCGCCCTTGTTGGTGAGGCACTTGTCCGAGTAGTTGGTCTTGATGGACCAGTCCGAGGACCAGAACTGCTGGCTGCGGTTGTTGCCGCTGTCGTCGCACGGCCACAGGGTGAGCACCGCGCCGTTGACGTTGTACGCGTCGCCCTGCGGGGTCAGGCACTTCCCGCTCGCCTTGTGGACCATCTGGTAACCGTCGTGGTCCCACCGCTGGAGCTCGTCCCCCGTACAGGTCCACAGCGTGATGACGGTTCCGTTGGCCGTGCTGTTGCCCTTGGGAGTGGCGCACTTCGCGGGGTACCAGGTGCCGGGGCCGACCGGGGTGATGAGCTCGCCCCAGTTGGGGCCGGCCGCCGAGGCCTGCGGGGCCACGGCGGCATGGAAGCCCGCCGCCATGAAGAGCGCCGAGAGGAACACTATTGGCTTGCGCATGACATACCTTTCGTCAGGGAGGGCCACTGTCTGCAACAAGGGTCGAATCTAGCCGCGCCCGGCGGGGCGGACTGTGCGAGGCGTGCAGCATTCCTCCACCGTCCGCGCAGCGCTTCTCGCACACCGGCGATGACCGAAGCCCGGCGGCGGGGTTCCTTCACCCCGGGTCGGTTCGTCCCCCCGGCTCGTCCTCCCAGCGGAGCAGGTCACCCGGCTGGCAGTCGAGCACCTCGCAGAGCGCGGCCAGCGTCGAGAAGCGCACGGCCTTGGCGCGGCCGTTCTTGAGCACCGCCAGGTTGGCGGGCGTGATCCCTATGCGCTCCGCGAGTTCACCCACGGACATCTTCCGCCGGGCCAGCATCACGTCGATGTCGACCGCGATCGGCATCAGATCACCTCGTTCAACTCGGCCTGCATCAGGGCCGCTTCGACGTCGCGGGCGACGGCCTGGGCGAGCAGCATCCGCAGCACGAGCACGATGAGCGCGACCCCCAGAACGGCCACGCCGATCCCGCCCATGATGAGGGTGACGCCGGGATCGTCCCGCTGGCCCGGCGCGTTCAGAGCCGTGACCGAGAACCACACGAGAGCGGCCGCGACGATCGCGCCGATGATGCCGTCCACGTAACGGAAGGCGGCGTGGGAGAACACGGTTCCGCGGCGCACCATCGCCACCAGTCGCCAGACGCAGAGCAGGGCGACCTGCGCCGCCCCGATGCCCAGGACCGTGACCACCCGCAGCGCGGTCAGCGGGAGCGTCCCGTCCTCCGGGTCGTTCCCGCTGACCAGGGCCCACACCATCATGGCCTGTACGAACACGGTGCCGGTCAGCACCACTACGAGCACGGCGCGCAGCGCGCGCACTGTCAGCTTGCCCATGATCCATCCATCCATCGAGTTGCGATGGGAATCTATCGAATTTCGATAGGGCGAGCAAGGGGCCGCCAGCGGCGGCCTTGCGTACGGACCGCGGCGGATCGCGGCGGATCGAGGCGGATCGCGGCGGATCGAGACGGATCGCGGCCTGTCAGTTTCCGGTGAGGTGCCCCTGGACGCACTGCCTGTACTGCTGCAGGGAGTCGGGCTGGTAGCAGTCCTGCGTCTTGTCGGCGTACCAGACGACGAAGACGGCGACCAGGACGGACACCACGATCGCGAGGGCCGAGGTCACCACGCCGGCGATGGCCCGGCCCCGGCCCACCCCGGTCCGCCCGGCCGTCACCAGGGCGGCGATGCCCAGGGCCAGGCCGACGACGCCGAGCAGACCGCCGACGAAGACGATCGAGGTGCTCAGGCCGATCACGCCCAGGACCACGGCGGCGCCGGCCGGACCGTTCCGCCGGGGTCGGTCGGCCCGGGCGAATGCGGTGTGCCGTATCGGCGTCTCCGTCTCCGGGGTGTTCATCTCTCGGGTGTTCATCAGGTCTCCTCCGGTCAAGTGCTCGGGACACGATCCTGGCGTCCGGGGGCGCTGCCGCACATCGCGGAAAGGCGGGAGGAAGTGCTCCCCCGATCGGGGGAGGTCGCTCGGTCGCACCTCGGCGATACTGGGACGATCATGCTCAAGGGAATTCGGCCGTTGCTGCGCGGCTCCACCTATTCGGGAATGCTGTTCGCCTACTGCGGGGCGTTGGCGAGCCTTCCGCTGCTGCCTTTCGCGCTGCTGCCCACGCTGGTGCGGCCGTCCGCCCCTTACGGGGTGCAGGCCGTGCTGGTCCTCCTGGTCTGGGCGGCACTGACCGGCGCGGTGGGGCTGATTCCCGTCGCGCGGCGGGCACTGATCGCGTTCGCCCGCCACCTGCTGCGGGTGCCGCTTCCCGACCCCGTGGCCGCACGTCGTACCGCGGGCTCCCGCGGCACCGACCGTTGGCGGACGTCGCTCTGGCTGCTGCTGCACGTGGCACTGGGGTGGGCGGGATCCCTGGTGAGCGGGGTGCTGGTCCTCCTGGGCCTGGTCCTGCCGGGCAACTGGCTCGGCGCCGAGGCGGGCCTGAGCCTGTCCGGCCACTCGGTGCATCTGGACGGTGGCTGGCCGAGCTGGGTGGCGGCACTGGGCTGCCTCCTGCTGGCGGCGGCCGTGTGCGCGCTGGTGGCCGGCGCCCTGCGGTGGCTGGCACCCCGGCTGCTGGGCCCCTCCCCGGCCGAGCAGCTCGCGCTGGCGGCCGAGCGGGAGCAGTCGCTGGCCGAACGCAACCGGCTGGCGCACGAGTTGCACGACTCGATCGGGCACACGCTGACCGCGACCACGATCCAGGCCGCGGTGGCGGGCGAGGTGTTCGGTGCCGATCCGGTGGCGGCGAGGGCCGCGCTGCGCAGCATCGAGGAGTCGTCGCGGGCCGCGCTGGAGGACCTGGACTACGTCCTGGGCGTGCTGCGCGACCAGCGGGCGGAGACCGCTCCGACCCGGACCCTGGCCGACCTGCCCGAGTTGCTCGACCGGCTGCGGCACACGGGCGCGGTGCTGGAGCCGGAGCTCTCGGGCGACCTGGCACAGGTGCGGGGGACGCTCTCCCGGGCGGCGTACCGGATCCTGCAGGAGGGGCTGACGAACGCGTTGCGGCACGGGGCGGGCGGCCCGATCGAGGTCCGCGTGGCGGCCACGCCGGACAGCCTGGAGCTCAGCGTGGTCAACAGGACCGGAGCCGCCACCGGCCCGCGTACCGGCGCCGGCCGCGGCGCCTTCCCGACCTCGGGGCACGGGCTGCCGGGTCTCGCCGAGCGGGTGCGGCTGCTGCACGGTGAGATCGAGACCGGCCCGCGCGGGCCGCAGCACTGGCGGCTGGCGGTCCGGCTGCCGGTCAGGGTGTCGGCGTGACCGGCTCCGACGCGAACGCGGCCGACCCGGCCGGCGCCCCCGTCACCCTCCTGATCGCGGACGACGACGCGGTGACCCGCAGTGGTCTGCGCACCCTGCTCTCGGTGCAGCCTGGCATCGCGGTGATCGGGGAGGCCGCCGACGGGGTCGAGGCGGTCGAGGAGGCTCGGCGGCTGCGGCCCGACGTGGTCCTGATGGATGTACGGATGCCTCGCTGCAACGGAATCGAGGCCACCCGGCGGCTCCTTGCCGGACCCGGCGACGCGGTGGATACGGCCGGGTCGGCCGGGTCGCCGGATGCGGCCGGCCCGGTCGATCCGCCGAAGGTCGTGGTGATCACCACCTTCGAGAACGACGACTACGTCACCGCCGCGCTCGGCGCCGGGGCCAGCGGGTTCGTCCTCAAGCGGCTGCCGGTCCGGCAGATCGCCGAGGCGGTGCGCGTGGTGGCGGCAGGGGAGGCGATCCTCTTCCCGGCGGCGCTGAGCCGGATGGTCACCGCCCGACCGCTGCGCGGCGCCGAGGCCTTGCCGAAGGCGGCGCTGACGGGACGGGAGGAGGAAGTCCTGCGGCTGATGGCCACCGGGCTGTCCAACCCGGAGATCGCGCAGTCGCTGGCGGTGAGCCTGGAGACCGTGAAGACGCACGTCGGGAACGTGCTCACCAAGCTCGGTGCGCAGAACCGGACCCACGCGGTGGTGATCGCCTACGAATCAGGTCTGGTGGTGCCGGGGTTCACCGGCTGACGCGCGGATACGGCCGCGGGCGACAGCGGCCGGTGACCTGACCGCCGCCTCACCACCTCACCGCCTCACCCGTGAGCGGCGCGCGTCGGCAGGGGCCGCCGGGCGCCCGGCGGGGTCGAGGGCCTCGCGCAGAGCGGGCAGGTCCGTGATGGCGGCCTGCTCGGCGAAACGTGCCAGCAGCCGGCGCAGGACCCGCTCGTCCCGGTCCCGCACCGCCTCGGCGATGGCCGCCGCCAGCGCCGCCTGGGTATGGGGGTCGGGGGTGCGCGCCGCCGCGCGGCCTGGCCCTTCCACCGCTCGTCTTCCTTCCGCTCGTGGTCCTGGCCGCCGGACGCGGCGTCCTCCGTCCCGGTGCGGCTGCGGCGACCGGCCGCTCCACCGCGTGCGGGGCGAAGACTACCTCTCCGGGCGACACGGGAAAATCTATGCCCGCCGGAGTAGACATTGCCGTGCGCCGTGCTTAGTGTTTCTCTCGTAGACAGCAGTCGATCGGTACCCGCCAGACACGAACTGGCGGGTAGCAGTACGGAAGTGCGCAGGTCGGCACGGTTGCAGGGTTCTGAAGCCAGGATTGGTGCAGTAAGGCGACAGGGCCGGTGGCCGGGCCGGGCGGCCCGCAGGTATCAGGGGCCGCCGACCAGCGGTACCGCAGTTCAGCAGGAGCGGTACCCGTAGGTGAAGTCGAGCGGTACCGGCAGTCGCAGTACGCGGTACCCCGGTGAAGGCGCCCAGGCTGCGGGCGCGCGCACTGGGAGTCCGGCAGTGGGGTTCCAAGCCGAGCAGGTCGAGCAGGACGGGCGACGGGGCTGGCTGCCGGAGTCAGGCAGTAGGAAGTACCCGCAGTACCCGCAGTTGGAAGTACCCGCAATTCGCAGTATCCGGCCAGTACAGAGGATGAATGGAGGGACAGCGCGCCATCAGGATCGCCCGGCCCGTGAGGAAGTCGCCCGGGCGGACTCCGTAGACCCCAAGGCAAGGACGGTGGTTTCCGGTCACGCATACGCGATCCCCGCACTCCCCCTCCCCCGGGGCGGTGCGGATACAAGGAACCCGGCCCCAGAGCCGGTAGATGGTGTAAAACCCTTCGGGGCCCCGGGAGCCGCTATGGCCCCGGGGCCCCTCAGCGCGTCCCCCGACACAACAAGAAGAGGTGCAGTGACCACGGCAACCATTCGACCGCACACCCCCGACTCCCTCGACGACGACGACTACCCCGCGTACACCATGGGCCGCGCCGCCGAGATGACCGGCACCACCCCAGGCTTCCTGCGCGCCCTCGGCGAGCAGGGTGTCATCACACCCCTGCGCTCCGAAGGCGGACACCGCCGCTTCTCCCGCTACCAACTACGACTCGCCATGCGCGCCCGCGACCTCGTCGACCAGGGCACCCCCATCGACGCCGCCTGCCGCATCATCATCCTCGAGGACCAACTCGAGGAAGCCCTGCGCATCAATGAACAGCTCCGCCGCGACGCCGGACAGGAACCCGCAGCCGACACCTGATCCACCCACCAGGCCGACGAGACCGGCCTGTCGGTGAGCGAAACGCGCTCACGACAGGCCGCCCCGGGTACCGTCCCCCGGCCGCCGGCCGCCGGCCGACCGAGCGGCCCGTGCGCGGTCCCGCGCCGGGTGACGCCTCAGCGGGGGCCGAGGGAGACGGCCCGGCGGACGAGGTGGTGCGCGGCCGGCCGCCGACGGTGGGGAAGCAGGAGCCCGGGCATCCGTGCCCTGGCCGCGCGGGCGCGGCGGGAGGTCAGCATCGGGTAGATGTCGAGGAACTCGTGCCAGGTGGCGCAGGCGGCTTCGACCCGCCCGGCGGCGAGCTGGCGTTCGGCCAGCTTGTACAGGACGACGGCACGGGAGCGGGACTCGGCCCGTGACCTACGGGCGGCGGACGCCTCCAGGAGCTCGATCGCCCTTGCCGGATCGCCGAGTTCGGCCTCGACGAGGGCGCGTTGATGGTCCCACGAAGCCCGGTGGTAGTCACCGACCGGCGGCGGCGGACCCGTCACGTCCGTCAGGAGGTCGCGGGCCCGGCCGATGTGGCGCAGTGCGGCCGTCCGATCGCCGACCGCCGCTTCGGACAGGGCGAGTTGACCCAGGACGGAGGCCCGGAGGCGCGGCGCCGAGGAACTGACGCGGCAGTCGGCGGCGGCCTGCGCCAGTCTCAGGCTCTGTCGCCGGTGGCCGAGTTCGTAGGCCTGGGTGGCCATGATCCGTAGCGTCATCGCCTGGGTGGCGGTGTCGCCCGCGAGGCGGGCCAGGTCGAGAGCGAGGTGGTGGTACCGGCCGGCGAGGCCGTTGAGGTCGTCGTCGACATGCATGAAGGCGCACAGGTAGCACAGCCGGGCGGTGGCTCCGAGGATTCCGGCGCGCCGGACCGGTGGAGCGGGTGCGGAGAGCATGTGCGCCGCCGTGGTCGCGAGGAACACGGCGAGTGCGACGCGGGCCCGGCCCCCGCCGTGGACGCGGTCGATCGTGGAGAAGACGGGCAGCAGCAGTTCGAGCATGTCCGGTTCCGCCAGGGGCCCTTCCTCGCCCATGGGTACCGGCAGGCCGATGAGGCTCCCCGGCAGGACCGGCAGCGGCCCCGTCGGCACGGTGACGCCCCCGCCGACGGGTGACGGCTGGTAGGGGAGGAGGGAGCCGTGGCGATCGGGTGCGACGGCGGCGGAGGCGAGCCCCGCGAGCGCTGCCGGGAATTCCGGCGGCGGGAATTCCGGCGGCGGGAGGACCGGCTGCGGGTCGCCGAAGCCGGCGTCGTCCAGGGTGACGGGCCGTCGCAGTCTCCGGCTCAGGGCCGAACACACCAGGTGGGTGACGGGCTTGCGGGGAACCGCGCCAGTGAGCCACTGATGCACCGAGGCGCGCCCGTAGGACAGGGCGCATCCGGACTCCGTGCCGATCCGGTTGACGGCCCGGGCCAGTTGCTCCCCGGTCCACTCGGCTTCCCTGAGCAATTCTCGCAGGCGGTTGTTCGGCACACGGAGGACGGCCATGTCTCTCCCCTGGGTCTTCGGCACCGCGCCCACGGTTGCCCGGTCCGGCCTCCGAGGCACGCGGTCGTACCGCGGATTCTCCGTCATCGTAGCCGCCCGCGGCATTCCGAGGGGCGCCCTTCTCTCCTTCAACTCGACTGATTCCAGCGAAAGTTGACACCCCCGAATAATTGACGTGCCGACCGCCGGGAAAGCCCCGCGAGAACGGTCGCAGACTCCACCATGGAGGACGTCGGAACGTTTCTTCGAACAAGCCCCAGGGCGGAGGCGGGATCCACGATGTCCGGCCCACACAGTCCCACGACCACCGCAGATGTCGTACACCTGTTCCCCGGGCAGGGGGATTTCGGTCTGACGGCACTGCTTCGTACACTTCCCCGCACCGGGTCGCTGGCACACGCGGTCGCCGAGGTCTTCGAGGAGGCCGATGTCGTCGCCCCCGAATTCGATCTGCCGCCGATCGGTCCCCGCCTGGCCGGCAGCGCACCGCTCAGCGTCGGCGCACTGGCCGCGGACCCGCCCGGAACCGTACAGCTCGCCCTGTTCGGTGTGTCCCTGGCGGTGCACCGCGCGCTCGAAGCCGACGGCTGCCGGGCGCAGCGCCTGCTGGCGGTCAGCTTCGGCGAGATCCCCGCACTGACCGCGGCCGGGTGCTGTTCGACCGCCGACGGGGCCCGCCTGGCCTGCCGGCTCGGCCAGTTGCTCACCGGCCACGGCGGCGGCATGACGCTTCTGGGCGCGGGCCCGTCCGCGGCCGCCCGACTGCTCGCGGAGGCGGGACCGGGCGCCCGCACCGTGGTGGTCGCCTGCGTCAACCACAGTGGGGAGACGGTGGTCTCCGGCCCGCTGGACGGGCTCGCCGTCGTCGAGCACTCGGCGGAGGCGCGCGGCATACCGGCGCGACGGTTGCGGCTGCCGTTCATGAGCCACCATCCGGCACTCGCCCGGGAGGCCGCCGTGTTCGCGGACTTCGCCCGGCGGCTGCGCCTGGCTCCCCCGCGCCGACCGGTCTACTCGGTGGTGAGCGGCCGCTTCCACCGCGCGGACAGCGATCTGCCGGGAGCGCTGTCCGCCTGCCTGATCAGGCCGTTCGACCTTCCCGCGGTGCTCGGCGCAGCCCTGCTGGACGCCTCGCTGGTCGTCGAGGCGGGCACCGGCAGCACCTTGACGAACAGCGTGCGGCGGATCGATCCGCGCCAGGAGGCGCTGGCGCCGATCGCCGACGGCCGGTGGCCCACCGAACCGCCGGCGCCGCTCCCGTCCCCGTCCTCCGGCCCGTCGCCCACCGCACCGGAGGAGGACGCGCCGCGCCCTCGTCCCGACCTCGACGGCGGCGCGGAGGCACCCCTGGGCACCGGAGGACCGGCCGAGGACCGGGCCAGGGCGATCGACGTCCTGACCCGCCTCTCGGGACTGCTCCCGCCCCGGCGGGCCGCGGAGTTCGGGCAGCTTCTGGCGGAGCACCGGGCGGGGCAGGAGGCCCTGCGTACCGACCTGCGTACCGACACGAGCGCGCACCGGCGGCTGATGCGACTGGCGGCCTCGCTGCCGCCTGCCGCCGAGGTGGCCGCCGACCCGGACCTCCTGGCCGCGCTCAGCGAGGCGACGGCGCTGGCCGACCCGTCGCTCTACCAGACCTTCCTGTCCCACTACGTCCTGTGCGTCGGCTCGCTCGTCCTCCTGGGCGGCGAAGCCGCGGACCGGGGTGGCGCTCTCGCTCACGCGCGCACCAAAGGCTCCTTCATGGTCACCGAGATCGGCGAGGCCGGCAGCCACCTCGAAATCCGCACCGAGGCCCGGTTCGACCCGGTGCACCGGGTGTTCACGCTGCACACCCCGGACCACCGGGCCGCGAAGTTCTCCTCCGTCGCGGCGTTCGGCCTGCCGCAGCAGGCGGTGGTCTGCGCACGGTTGCTGACCGGTTCGCAGGACGGGGGCGTGTTCTCCTTCCTCGTCGACATCACCGGAGCCGACGGCCGCCCGGCACCGGGCGTGTCCGTCTCCGACCCGATACCGGTGGACGCGCTCCCGCTGCCCTACGGCCTCGTCCGGTTCCACGGTGTCCCGGTCCCGTACGACCGCTGGCTGCCGGACGGTGCGGTGATCGACCCGGCGGGCGTGCTGCACGACCCCCGGTCGAGCCCCGACGCCCGGCTCCGGCGGACCCTGGGCTGCGGTCAGGGGCTCTGGGCCACCCTGCCGTCGGCGATGGCGGCGCTGTCGGGCCGCAGCGCGGCGATGGCCTGGCGGTTCAACGCGGGCCGCCGGTCGCACGGACGGCTGGCGCCCGGGAGGCCGCTCCTGGAGTACCGCACCCAGCAGCACGCCGTCCTCGGAGCGCTGGCGGCGGCCTACTCGCTGCGCCGCACCGCCCGGGCCGCCCTGTCCACCTGGGCGGACCTGCGCGCCGCAAGGAGCGCCGACGGGCCGGACACCGCGATGACCTTCTCCCCCTGGGCCTCGGTCGACCGGTCGCTCGCCCTCTACAAGGCGCACAGCACCCGGACCGCGGCCGAGGTCATCGACGACCTGCAGCACCGCTGCGGGGTGTCGGGCCTCTTCGACCACAACCGGCTGCCGGGCTACCTCGGGTTCGCCCGTGCCTTCGACAGCGCCGGCGGCGACAACACCCTCATCCTCCTCGACGCCGGCCGCGCCCTCGCCGAGGAAGCGGAGGAACAGGCCCGCTCGGGTCCGCCGCCGGCCGGCCCGGGCGCACTCCCGACCGACCCGACCGACCCGGCGTGGTGGCCCGCGGTCGTCACCGTCCTGCGGGACCGACTCGCCACCGACCTCGCCGCCGCGTCGTCGGCCCGTGCCGGGGCGGGCCACCGCGACCTGGAGCTGTGGAACCCGCTGCTGGAGGATGCCCTCGAACTGGGTGCCGTCCAGGCCCGCCGGCTCGCGGCCGAGGCCGCGGCGGGAGGCGACGGCACGGACGGGCGCGGATCGCCGGTCCCCCGGGCGGCCGACCTGGCCGCGCTCGACGGCCTGCGCCAGGCCCGACGCCTCGCCGGCCCCCTGCTGGCCACCGGCGTGCTCGCTCCCGCCACCGTCCGCGCCCTGCCCGCGGCCATGGACGCCCTGTGCGACCGGCTGCACCGGGCCCTGCCGGACATCGTGGCCGCCCTCGACCCCGGGGCCGGCATCGCCCGGACCCCGCTGGACGAGCCCGACCGCACCACCGCACTCCGCGCCCCCGCTCTCCTCACCCCCTTCGGCGCCGCCACCGACGCCGACGACCGTTCCTGGAGCAGATCGTGAACCGGAGCAGATCCCCGGGCATCGGCGTCCTCGGCATGGGCACCCACCTGCCCGCCACGGTCCGCGGCAACCACGAGGTCGGCCCGCCCGCCGGTGTCTCGGCCGCCTGGATCACCGAACGCACCGGCGTGACCGAACGGCACCGGGCCGCACCCCACGAGGCCGCCTCGGACCTGGCGGCGGCCGCCGTACTGGCCGCCTGCGAAGCCGCCGGAATCACGTCGGACCGGCTCGACCTCGTCGTCGCGGCCACCTCCACACCGGACGAGCTCGGGCCGGCCACCGCCTGCCGCGTCCAGGCCCTGACGGGCGCCACCAACGCCGTCGCACTCGACGTCAGCGCGGCCTGCTCCGGCTGGCTGTTCGCCGCCAAGGTCGCGCACGCCTGGCTGGCCACGACGCCCGGCGCCCGGCACGCGGCGGTGGTCGGCGTCGAGGCCTACTCGAAGTTCGTCGACCCGACCCACCGCGGCACCGCCGTCCTCTTCGCCGACGGCGCTGCCGCGGCGGTCCTGGGCCCGGTCGACGGGGACGGCGGCTTCCACGACTTCCACCTCGGCTCGGACGGCCGCGGCGCGCACCACGTGCTCATCCCCGCCGGCGGCAGCCGGATACCCGCCGGGACCGCGAGCCTGGACGCGGGGCTGCACCACATCCACATGGACGGCCGAGCCGTACGCGACTTCATCACCGAGATCTTCCCCCGACTGGTCGAGCAGGCCCTCTCCCACCACGGCCTCGGACTCGACGACGTCGACGCCTTCATCACCCACCAGCCCAATCCACTGCTCCTGCGCGCCGTCGCGAACCGGATCGGCATCCCGGCCGAACGCCTGCACATCACCGGAGACCTGACGGGCAACATCGGTGCGGCCTCCGCTCCGTTCGCACTGGCCGACGCCGCCGCCCGGGGTCTGCTGGCCGACCGGGCGCGCGTGCTCGTCTGCGTCTTCGGGGCCGGCCTGACCTGGGGCAGCACCCTGCTCACCTGGACGGGGGCCCGCTCCCTGCCCGCCCCCGCCCGGAACCCCGACTGACACCCCGCCGGAACCGGAGGAAGCCCTCATGACCGTCCTCAACCACTTCCGCCTCGACGGCCGGCGCGCACTGGTGACCGGCGCCTCGCGCGGCATCGGGCGGGCCGTGGCCGTCGCGCTCGCCCAGGCCGGAGCCCGGCTCGCCCTCTCCGCCCGCACCGGGCCCGCGCTGAAGCACACGGCCGACCAGGTGCTCCGGTACGGGGAATCCCCGGTCCTGGTACCCGGTGATCTCGCCGACACCGGGCAGGCCGTGCTCGTCGACCGCGCCGCCGAGGCCCTGGGCGGCCTCGACATCGTCGTCCACAACGCCGGTGTCCTGCCCACGAACCCGGACGGCAGCACGCTCCTCGCACCGCTCCAGTACCTGCCCCAGGCCGCCTGGGACCAGGTGGTCTCGGTGAACCTCAACGCCACCGCCGCGATCTGCCGGCACGCCCACCCGTACCTGGCGCGGTCGGACAGCGCCAGCCTGGTGCTGATGTCCTCGGTCGCGGGTCTGGTCGGCACGCCCATGATGGAGGCGTACGCCGCGACCAAGGCCGCCCAGGTCTCCCTCGCCCGCAGTCTCGCCGCCGGCTGGGCCCGCGGCGGGATCCGGGTCAACGCCCTCTGCCCCGGCTGGGTCCGCACCGACATGACGGCCGCCGTCCACACCGACGCCGCGCTCAGCGACTGGCTGCTGGCCCACGTCCCCATGGGGCGCTGGGCCGAACCGGAGGAGGTCGCCGCGGCGGCGCTGTTCCTGGCCTCGCCCGCGTCCGCCTTCCTCACCGGGCAGGCGATCGCCCTGGACGGGGGCCTCTCGGTCCCCGACGGCGGTCTCGCGGGCACCCCCAAGCCGCCCTCCCCGTTCGCCGCGGCATGACCTCCCCGCCCTCCGCCCCCTCCGACCGCGCCAGGGCGGTGATCGCCGGTATCGGGTCCTGCCTCCCGCCCCTGGTGGTGACCAACGCCCAGGTCATCGCCCGCGGCCACCTGGACACCACCGACGAGTGGATCACCAGCCGCACCGGCATCCACCGCCGGCGGCTGGCCGGACCCACCGTCAGTACCGGAGACCTGGCCACGGCCGCCGCCCGCGCGGCGATCGATTCCACCGGCTCCCGGGGCCCACGACCGGACCTGCTCCTGCTGGTCACCACCACGCCGGACCGGCCCTGCCCCGCCACCGCACCGGAGGTCGCCCACCGACTCGGTCTCGGACCGGTCCCCGCGTTCGACCTCTCGGCCGTCTGCTCGGGCTTCCTCTACGGCCTGGCCACGGCCTCCGCCCTGCTCCGCAGCGGGACCTGCCGGGCGCCCCTGGTGGTCGCCGCCGAGAAGTACTCGACCATCGTCGACCCCTTCGACCGCGACACCGCGCCGCTCTTCGGCGACGCCGCCGCCGCGGTGGCGCTCCGGCTGGGGGACGCCACCGAGCCCGGGGCGCTGCTGGAGACCGACTGGGGAAGCGACGGCGGTGGAAGCGACCTGATCACCGTGGCCGCGGGCGGCTCACGGCCGCCCACCAGCGATCCCCCCGGACGCGGCGACCGCTGCTTCCGGATGCGCGGACGCCAGGTCTACGCCCACGCCGTACGCCGCATGGCCTCCTCCTCCGAGGCGGTCCTCGCCAGCACCGGCTGGCGGCCCCAGGAGGTCCGGGCCTTCATCGGGCACCAGGCCAACCAGCGGATCCTGGACGCCGTCGCCGACCGCCTCGGCATCCCGCCGCAGCACCGCTTCGGCAACATCCGCGAGGTCGGCAACACCGCGGGCGCCTCCGTACCGCTCGCCCTCGCGGACGCCGCCGCCCGGCACGCCTGCACCCCGGGCGCGCGCACCCTGCTCACCGCCTTCGGCGGCGGCCTCACCTGGGCGTCCGCGACCCTGCTCTGGCCGGACGCACCCGCGCGGACGGCCGCCCCCGAACCCCGCCCGCCGCTCCACGACCACCAGGAGGTCAGCCCACCGTGAACGCCGTCCGCGAACACCTGGTCACCCTGCTCACCGAGAAGTTCGAGGCTCCGCCCGGCTCGATCGACGACGACGCCACCCTGGAGGACCTCGACCTCGACTCGCTCGCCCGGGTCGAACTGGTCTTCAGCCTCCAGGACCACTGGGGTGTGCCCCTGGACGACGACCAGGACTCGACCGCCGATGTGACGGTGGGCGGACTCGTCGACCGCATCCACGGCCTGCTCGCACAGTCCGGCCGGCAGCCCGGCACGTCCGCGACGTCCGACCCGGCCGACGCTCCCGACACGTCCGACACTTTCGACACGTCCGCATGAGCGCGGCCCGGCCACCGCTCGCCGTCACCGGGATCGGCCTGGTCACCCCGGCCGGCCACGGAGCCGGGCCGACCTGGAGCGGCGTCCTCGGAGCCCTCGGCACGGCCGCCCCCGACCCGGCGCTCACCGGTCTCCCCGTCGAACTCTCCTGCCGGGTCCCCGACGACCCCGCCGCGCCGGCCGGAGGGCGCCGGTCCTGGCAGCTGGACCGCGCCACCCGCTTCGCCCTCGCCGCGGCCCGGGAGGCCGTCGCCGACGCGGGCCTCGATCCCGCCCGCTGGGACGGCGCACGGGTCGCGGTGGTCCTCGGCTCCGCGGCCGGCGGCGTGGGCAGTTACGAGCACGCGGCAGAACGCCTGCGCACCCTGGGCCCCGCCGCCGTGTCCCCCATGACGCTTCCCGCCTTCCTGCCGAACATGGCAGCGGGCCGACTCGCCATCGAATTCGGCGCGACGGGCCCGGTGATGCACACCGCCACCGCCTGCGCCTCCGGGGCCACCGCCGTCCACACCGCGGCCCTGCTGCTCCGCGCCGGAGCCTGCGACATCGCCCTGGCCGGAGGCACCGATGCCATGATCACCCCGGTCTGCGTCGCCGGGTTCGCCCGGATGAAGGCCCTTTCCCGCAACACCGATCCCACCCGCGCCTCGCGTCCGTTCGACGCGGACCGTGACGGCTTCGTCATCGGCGAGGGAGCGGGCTTCCTCGTCCTGGAACGCCGGGCGGACGCGGTGGCACGTCGGGCCGTACCCAGGGCGTTGCTGGTCGGCACCGGGACGGCCGCCGACGCCTTCCACCCGGTCGCACCGCACCCGGACGCCCGTGGTCTCGAAGGAGCCGCCCGACTGGCCCTCGCCGAGGCCGGGGCCGTTCCCGACGACGTCGATCACATCAACGCCCACGGCACCAGCACCCCGCTCAACGACTCCGCGGAGGCCCGCCTGATCCACCGGCTCTTCGCCCGGCGTCCCCCGTCGGTCACCTCCGCCAAGGGCGTACTCGGCCATACGATGGGCGCGGCGGGCGCCATCGAGGCGGCATTGACGGTCCTCACCGTGCAGTACCAGCTCGTGCCCGGAACGGCCGGGTTCGCCCACCCCGACCCGGACACCGGCAAGATCGACCTGGTCCGCGACGGCCCCCGTCACCAGCGCCTTCGGCTCGCGCTGAGCACCTCGGCCGGATTCGGCGGCCACAACACCGCCCTCGCCTTCGCACCCGCCGACCCGTCCCCGGGCTGACGCCACCGGCCGGTGGCGCTGGTGCTCGCCCGCACCGCGGCCGCCGACGGACGCGGGCCCCGGCGCACAGGGATCTCCGGAGGGGCTGACGCCCGGGCCCCGGTTCTGCCCCACGAGCCCGGCATCACTGCTGGCCGTGCCATGCCGTGGTGACGGCGATGATGTTCCGGGCCAAGGCTGCGGGCTGCTCCCGGGCGATGAGGTGCCCGGCTCCCCGGACGGACCGGACGGTGGTGCGCGGAGCCAGGCACAGAAGCTGGTCGATGTCCTCGGCGGTGACCGAGGAGCCGGTGTCGCCGTGGACGAGCAGGACGGGGAGGTCGAGCTCCGCGGTGATCCGCCGGAGCCGTGGGACCTGGCCGAGGATGTCCTCGACGAGCAGGGTGTAGGCGCCGGTCAGGCCGCCTGCGGCGAGGAAACGGCGGACCCGGGAGGGGTCGAGGCAGGGGACGACATCGACCAGCACCAGTCCCGCCACCCTTGCCCGTGTCGCCGGATCGGCGAGGGCGGCGACAGCGGCGAGCCCGCCCAGCGAGGCACCGACGACCACGCAGCCCGGCGGCTCGGCGCGGACCATTGCGGCGACGTCCTCCGCACAGGGGGACAGCGCCCGAGGACTGCCGTCACTCTCGCCGTGGCCCCGCTGGTCGAACGCGACGCAGCGGAAGCCGGCTCCGACCAGGACTTCGCTGACCGGCGCCCACACCGTACGGCGTTCGCCACCGGCATGAAGCAGGAGATAGGTCGGTCCGGCACCGACCTCCTCCCCGCGCAGGACCGCATCGGGGCGAGTCATCGTCCGAACCTGCGGGACGGCCGGGTCGACCGGATCCATCATGGACCTGACACCTCACCTTCTCCTCCCCCGCCCGAAGGAATCGGACCGTCAGGGGCCGCCCGGGCCGCCGGACCGAACGCGCCGTCCAGTACCGCCCGCAACGCACACGCACACCAGGAACCGAAACTACACCTGGCCCCGGGCCCGTTGAAGGCACAACGGCAGACGTGGTCCTCGTTGCCCCGCCGACCACCGGCTCGGGGTGAGCGCCGGCCTGCTCGACGCGGCGGCACTCTGCCCGGCCCACCGCCCGAACCACCGCACACCGTCCCGCTCGCCCGGGGAGGAGCCGAGCGGCGAGGTCCCGCCCGGTGCGGTGCCGCCTCGCCGAGGCGGCACCGCACCGGCGGTGGAGACGGTGCCACCTGCCACCGACCGGCGCGAGCGGCCGAACCGGCCCGGGGTCAGTGTCCGAGCCGGCCCGGGCTCACTGTCCGGGCGCGGTCACGGGCTCGGGCGTCGCCGGGCCGTCGGCGGCGAGCGGGACGGTCTCCGCCGCGATGGAGCGGCGCTTGACGACCACCAGGACGATCAGGACGACCTGGAGCAGGATCGGCAGGACCATCCCGGCGTACGCCTTGTTCTCGCTGCCGACCAGGCTGGAGATCAGCCCGAGGTCCCACAGCCCGTGCACGAGCATCGGCAGCAGCAGGGTGCCGCCGACCCGCAGGCACAGGTAGAAGAAGTAGCCGGAGGTGGAGACGATCACGGCCTGGAGAACGGCCTGCGCGCCCTCGCCGAACGCGTTGCTGAGGTGAACCGCGCCGAAGATCAGCGAGGAGTACAGCGCGACCTTGCCCTCGCTGAGCCCGGCCCGCTTGAAGACCTGCACACCGATCCCGCGGAACATCAGCTCCTCACCGATGCCGACGCAGGCCGTCATGGCGATCAGGCTCAGCACCAACGAGACGGGCTGGTCGGCCAGGTTCGGGTAGTTCATGCCCAGCAGGGCCGCGGCCAGCATCGAGATCGGCACGAACCACACCCAGCGGCGCACCGGTGCGCGGTAGCGCAGGACCTCGCCCCACCAGCCGAGCCAGGTCACGACAGCCGCGCCGAACAACACCGACAGGCCGATCGGGATCAGCCCGTTGCGGACCACCACCTCGGTGGTCGGGAACTGGCTGGCCGATCCGCCCCGGTCGGCCCCGATCAGCGCGCCCAGGCCCTGGATGATCGCGAGGTAGACGACGACCACCACCAGGAACCACGGCCAGGTCAGCCGCCGACCGCGCTGGGGAGGGGACTCGATTGCGGACATGAACAGGTCTCCGTTCGCCTACGACAACAACGATGCCGCCGCACAGCCCGCCCCTTTGGAGACCACCCGCGTCAACGACGGGACGTATTGTCCCATGACAGACATAATGTCGCCATGTGATATTCCATCCGTATGAAAATTGTATCGGCGGCATGATCGCCCCACGTGCCGGGGCCGACCTTCCACCGGTCGGACCGTCGCACAGCCGGACGGCACGCTGCCCGCCGCCGGTCCTCCACCGGGAGCGGGCAGCGTACGGATCCGGCGGCCTCAGCTCAGGCGCCTTCAGGTCGGGCGGCCTCAGGTCAGGCGGCGGCGGACGGCGGCGGAGAGCTGGTCGACGGCGATGATCAGGACGAGGACCACCAGGATGTGGGTGAGCATCTCGTCGAAGCGGAACAGCTTGATCGACTGGTTGATGAGGAAGCCGATGCCGCCGGCACCGACCAGGCCGAGGATGAGGGAGGCGCGGACGTTGACGTCCAGGCGGTAGAGGAGCAGGCCGGCCAGCCGGGGGGTGACGGTGGGCAGCAGGGCGTGCAGGGCGGTCTGGACGCGGCCGGCGCCGGCGGAACGCAGCGCGCGGGAGGGGCCGGGGTCGGCGTCCTCGATCGCCTCGGCCCAGAGCTTGCCCATCACGCCGACGTTGTGGACGACCAGCGCGAGGACGCCGGGGAAGGGGCCGAGGCCGACGGCGGTGACGAAGACCAGGGCGAAGACCACGTCGGGGACGGAGCGCAGGAAGGACAGCAGGGAGCGCGCCGCCTGCTGGACGGCGACGGAGGGGGCGACACCGCGGGCGGCGAGCAGGGCGAGCAGCAGCGAGGGCGGGATCGACAGGGTGGTGCCGAGCAGACCGATCCACAGGGTGACCAGGGCGGCGTCGATGCTGGACGTCAGGACGGACCGGTCGAGGCGGGGCGGGAACGCCTCGGAGACGAAGGAGGCCATGCCGTGCCAGCCGTCGACGAGCGCGCCGAGGGACATCTCGGTGGTGTTCCAGGCGATCACATGGACGACGGCGAGGACCGCGGTGACGACCACCGCGGTGACGGCGGCGCGGGGCCGACGGGGACGGCCCGGGACGGGCAGGCGGCGCAGGGGGCGGGGGGCGGTCGTCATCGGAGGCTCTCGGCGAGTGCGGGCTGGTAGAGGTGGTCGACGTTCTGGTCGGGTTCGCCGTCGAGCAGGATGCGGCCCTCGCACAGGCCGACGATCCGGTCGGCGTGCCGGGCGGCGAGCGAGGGCTGGTGCAGGACGGCGACCACGGCGAGTCCTTCCTGATGGGCGAGTTCGGCGAGCAGGGCGAGGACCTGTTCGGTCGCGGCGGGGTCGAGGGCGGAGACGGGTTCGTCGGCGAGGATCACCTCGGGCCGCTGGCACAGCGCCCGGGCGACGGCGACGCGCTGCTGCTGGCCGCCGGAGAGGCGGTCGGCGCGGTCGTGGGCGCGGTCGGCGAGGCCGACCCGGTCCAGGCAGGCCATGGCCTCCTCCCGCAGCTCGCGGGGGAACAGGCGCGGGTGCAGGGACTGCCGCAGCGGGAGCCGGCCGAGGGCGCCGGCGCACACATTGTCGAGGACGGTGCGCCGGGCCACGAGGTGGAGCTGCTGGAAGACGGTGGCGAGGGCGAGCGGGTCGGCCGCCCTGCCGTCGAGGGTGACGGTGCCCTCCGCCGTCGGCTCCAGGCCGGCGGCGGCGCGCAGCAGGGTGGACTTGCCGCAGCCGTTGGCGCCGAGCACCGCGAGGAACTGGCCGCGCGGGACGGTGAGGTCGACGCCGCGCAGTACGTCGCGTTCGCCGTAGCGCACCGTGATGGCGGAGAGCGCCAGCATCAGAGGTCCTTGTCGGTGAGGTGGAGGGTGGCGGCGAGGTCGAACAGCGGCTGGTAGGTGGACTTGTCGACAGCGACCAGCGGGGCGGCGGGCTTGACGGCCAGCAGGGCACCGATCTGGCCGACCTTGTCGGCGGGCAGGTGCAGCAGGGTGTCCGCGACGGCCTTCTTGAACGCGGGGTCGAGGTTGCCGCGGACGGTGATGGGGTCGTTGGGGATGGCGTCGGAGGCCCAGACCTTGCGGAACCTGGCGGGGTCGAAGGTCTTGGACGCGGTGGCGCTGGCCTGCTGCTGGGAGTTGATCTCGGCGGCGTCGACGGTGCCCTTGGCCAGGGCGAGCAGCGATTCGGCGTGGCCGCCGGCGTAGTTGACCTTGACGTCCTCGGGCTTGAGGCCGGCGTCGACGATGGCCTTGCGGGGAAGCGCGTCGCCGGAGGTGGAGCCGACCGAGGACAGCGCGAGGGACTTCCCGGCGAGGTCCTTGACGCTCTGGACGGGGGAGTCCGCGGGCACCCAGATGCCGGCGGTGTAGCTGGAGACCTTGCCGGTGCTGTCGCCGAAGGAGGCCACCGCCTCGGCGCCGGCCCGCTGCTGGGCGAAGACGTAGCCGAGCGGGCCGAACATGGCGATGTCGAGCTTGCCGTTCTGCAGTGCCAGGACCTCGGCGGAGTAGTCCTCGGTGATGGTGAGCTGCACGGGGCAGTTCAGCTGTTCGCCCAGGGAGTCGGCCAGCACCTTGGCGGCGGGGGTGAGCTTGGCGGGGTCCTCGAAGGGCTCGACGCCGAAGCGGATCTTCCCGCCCGGGCAGGTCGCGGACTTCGCGTCCGAGGAGGAGCCGCCGCTGCCGCAGGCGGTCAGGGAGAGCGCGGCGAGGGCGCCGGTGAGCAGCAGGGCGAGGGGACGAAGACGCACGGTGGGCTCCGGGTGAGCAGGAAGGGCGAGCAAGGGGAACGAGAAAGGAGAGCGAGCAAAGAGGGGTGCAGTGGGGAGGGGCCGGAGGACGGGGCCGGCGGTGACCGCCCGGGCGCCGCCGGAGGTCCGGCAGTCGGAACGCTGTCAGGCTCCACCGCCACCGGTCAACCGCTTGTTGTGACAAGTCATTTCCTGTTCACCCACCCGTGACCTCCCCTCCCGGCGGGGGAAGGTCGACCGGGATGGGGGACGAACAGCTGGACAGCCTGGCCATCGACCTTCCGTGCGCGCATCGGAAAGGGAGTGCGGCTCGCAGTCGGGCGGCCGTTCATGGCACCCGACGAGTGAACAGTGAATGACTTGTAGTGACAGGTCATTGTCGCTGGGGCAGCTTCGCTGCGACGGTTTCGGCCGAAGGAGGAACACCTGCCATGAACCAAGACGGAATCCACCGACGGTCCTTCCTGGTCGGCGGCGCAGCCGCGCTGACCACCGCCGTCGCCACCACCGCCCTCACCACGCCCGCCCACGCCGACACCGCCGCCCCACCGCGTGCCGCGGTGCTGGAGTACCTGGACCCGTGGACCAGGGCCACCGGCCTGGCCGAACTGCTGCGCCGGGCCGGCTTCACCGTCGTCCCGCTGGACACCGCCAAGGCCGCGACCGCACAGGGCGTCGACCTGATCGCGTTCGGCAGCTTCACCAACAACGGCACGGCGTACCCGGCCTACGTGGCCGCGCAGGCCGCCTCGCTGCGGGACTTCGCGGCCGCCGGCGGCACCGTGCTGGACCTGGCCCAGTCCGACCAGTTCGGCGCGGCCGTCTCCTACCTGCCGTCCGCGCTCACCGCGGTGCGCACCGACGCCGACTACGACACGGTCCTGCCGGTGGCCGTCGACCACCCACTGGTGGCCGCGCTGCCGGTGGTGGGCGGCAAGGTGCTCACCGGCCGCGCCTCCGGCATCCGGGTCAGCTGGGAGACCGTCGACAGCTGGCGCACGATGCGGGTGCTGCTGGCCTGCACCGCGAGCGGCACCGCGCCGGCCCTGCTGGAGGGCGCGTACGGCGCGGGCCGCTTCCTGGTGACCAGCCTGACCGTCGACAAGTGCTTCGACAGCGCCGGGACAGCGATCCAGCCGGTTGCCGCGGTGCAGGACAGCGTCGCGTTCTTCACCGCGCTGGCCGGGTACGTGGCGCGGGTCAGGGCCGGGACGGCGCCCGCCGTGGTGCCGACCCCGATGCCCGCGCAGGCCCCGGTCGGACCGCTGGTCGGCCACGTCGACACCACCACCGCGCGGCTGTGGGCCCGGCCCGGCCTGGACCCCGTCGCGTACCCGACCTGGCGCTGCACCGTGCGCCGGGCCGACGGCTGGACCACCGCCGTGGACGTCCCGGTCTCGACCGCCAACGACAACACGCTGCTGGCCGACGTCGCAGGTCTGCGGGCCGCCACCCGCTACGGGTTCACCATCGCCCCCGCGGTCGCCGCGCCCGGCTTCACCCCGCTGGCCGGGTCCTTCACCACCTCCCCGGCCGCGGGCGCGGCCGCGGTGGTCACCATGGGACTGGGCTCCTGCGCCCCGTCCGACCCCAACCCGGTGTGGACCCGGATCGCCACCGAGGGCTGCGACAGCTTCGTCATGCTCGGCGACAACCCCTACATCGACTCCGGCGACCTCGCCGTGGCCCGCGCCAAGCACCGCACCTTCCTCGCCCAGCCCGAGCTCGCCGGGCTGATCGCCACCACACCGACCTGGTTCACCTGGGACGACCACGACTTCGGCACCAACGGCGTCAACGGCTCCTTCAGCGGCAAGGCCAACACCCGCGCGGCGTTCGTCGACTACCGCGCCAACGCCTCCTTCGGCCACGCCGCCGACGGCACCCGCCTGACCACCAGGACCGCCGGGCAGGGCGTCCACACCTCCTTCCGCCGCGGCCCGATCGAGGTGTTCCTGCTCGACCCGCGCTGGTTCAGCACCACCGCCCCCAGCTTCGCCGACCCCACCAGGACCACCTGCCTCGGCCAGGTCCAGTGGGACTGGCTGCGTGCCGCCCTGCGCGCGAGCACCGCCCCGTTCAAGGCCATCGCCTCCGGCATGATCTGGGACGACAAGGGCAACGCCGAGACCGACGACTGGGCGACCTACCAGTACGAGAAGGACGCCCTCCTCGACTTCCTGGCGGCCGAGAGGATCCCCGGCTGCTTCCTGGTCAGCGGCGACATCCACAGCTCGCAGGCCCTCGACTACGGTCCCCGGATCGGCTACGACCTGTGGCAGTTCGTCGTCAGCCCGCTGCACGGCAGCACCATCTCCGGCCTCAACGCCGGCAACCCCGCCCTGGTCGCCGGCGCGGTGGAGCCCTACACCTTCCTCAAGCTCGTCGCGGACACCACCGTCTCCCCCGCGACGCTCACCGCCACCTGGATCAACCGCGACGGCAGGCGCCTGTTCGAGGTCCACCGCACCGCCACCGACCTCGGCCACCCCGCCTGACGCCTGACCCACGAACACCGCTTCCGGACCCCTGCCCACGCCGCGACCCGTCGGCGGGGGCAGGGGTTCACCCATTCTTCTCGTCTCTTGTCATGACAAGTACTTGATCAGGGTCGAGTTTCATGACAAGTTCGGTGCATGAGCGTCACCACCGACACGATCCCGGTCCGCCTCGCCCGCTGGGACGGCGTCCAGCGGCCCTTCGCCCTGCTGGAGAGCAGCACCCCCCGCACCCCCGGCCCCGGCGAACTGCTGGTCCGCATCGACCTCGCCACCATCTGCGGCAGCGACCTGCACACCGTCGAAGGCCGCCGCCCCTCCCCGGTCCCCTCCCTGCTCGGCCACGAGCAGGTCGGCACAGTGGTCGGCGTCGGCGCGGGCGGCGTGCGCTGTGTGGACGGCCTCCCGGCCGAGGAGGGCATGCGGGTGGTCTGGTCCGTGGCCGCGTCCTGCGGCGTCTGCGAGCGCTGCACCGGCGACCTGCCGAACAAGTGCCTGGACCTGCGCAAGTACGGCCACGAGCCGTGGTCCCCCGACGCCCCGCTCAACGGCGGCTTCGCCACCCACTGCGTGGTGCTGCCCGGTACCGCCGTCGTCGCCGTCCCCACGGAGGTGCCCGACGCCGTCGCCGGCCCCGCCTCCTGCGCCACCGCCACCGTCGCGGCCGCCCTCGACGCCGCCGGCCCACTCGCCGGGCGCCGGGTGCTGATCACCGGCGCCGGCATGCTCGGCCTGACCGCCGTCGCGATGGCCGCCACCGCCGGGGCCCGCGTCACCGCCGTCGATCCCGACCGGCAACGCCGCACCCAGGCCCTGCGCTTCGGCGCGAGCACCGCCCTCGACAGCGCGGAGGAGGCCGGCCCGGCCGACATCGCCCTCGACTTCTCCGGCCACCCCGCCGCCGTCCAGCGCTGCCTGGACTCGCTCGCCGTCGGCGGCCGCGCCGTCCTCGTCGGCTCCGTCTCACCCGGCCCCGCCGTCGCCCTCGACCCCGAACGCCTCGTGCGCGGCCTGCACACCGTCACCGGCGTCCACAACTACCGCCCGAAGCACCTGGACGCCGCCGTCCGCTTCCTGGCCGCCCACCACCGCGACTTTCCGTTCGCGGAACTCGTCGCCGCCCCCCACCCCCTCGACCGCATCGCCGACGCCGTCGAAGCCGCCCGCACCGGCGCCGCCCCCCGCCAGGCCCTCGCCCCCAACCCCCGGTGAAAGCTCGCCCCCACCCGCGGGAGAGGGCGCTACAACTGCGCGGAGCGCGCCGAACGCGTGTTGGTCACCGTCACGTTCGCCACGTCCGGCCGATAGCGGTCCTCCGACCATTCCACCGCCACGCCCCGCGCGTCCCTGGTCAGCCGCCGCTCCCGCAGCAGCGGCGTGCCGACCCCCACCTCCAGCAGCTGTGCGTCGACCTCGTCGGCGGCCACCGCGTCGAAGGTGTGCCGGGCCGCCGCCAGCTCCACCCCGTTCGCGGTCAGCAGCGCGTAGATCGAGCCCGCGTCCAGGTCCGCGTCCAGCAGCGGACGGCCCACCGCCTCGATGTACGTCATCCGCTCCAGCATCGCCGGACGCCCGTCCAGCAGCCGCAACCGCAGCAACTGCACCACCAGCACGTCGGGGTCCAGCTCCAGCGCCGCCGCGACGGCCGCCGGTGCCCGGCGCAGGGCGATCTCCTGCAGGCGCTGGCCGGGGATGTGCCCGGTCAGCCGGGCCCGGGTGGTGAAGGAGAGCAGTGACTCGAACGGCTGCGAGGGCACCGCGTCCAGCACCACCGAACGCCGCCCCTGGCCGCCGCTGACCAGCCCCTCCTCCCGCAGCGCCGCCAGCGCCTGCCGCACCGGTGTCCGCGAGGCCGCGAACTCCTCGCACAACTCCGCCTCCGAGGGCAGGAACTCGCCCACCTTCAGTGACCCGCTCCTGATCCGCCGACGCAGTTCGGCGGCGACCACGCCGTGCAGTGACTCCTTCACGGAACCGACCCTACAGGCACCACCACCCGCGCCCGCACCACCTGTCACCACATGTTGTCCACCGCGTCCGGGCCCACACCGAGCCTTCTTTTCAGGCCCTTTCCGGGCAGTGCCGCCACTCCGTCCCGGCATCCATTGGGTGAACAACCCACTCCTTGTCACGATAAGCCGCCACCAGACGTCCCCCTTCCCCGCACCTCCTCACGAACAGGACCCACCATGACCACCGCTCCCCTTCCCATCCAGCTCGTCTGCCTCGACATGGCCGGCACCACCGTCCATGACGACGGCGCCGTCCTGGCCGCCTTCCACCACGCACTCGGCACCATCGGCATCCCCACCGGCAGCCCCGAGCACGACACCGCCGTCGCCTACGCCCTCGACACCATGGGCCAGTCCAAGATCGAGGTCTTCCGCGCCCTGACCGCAGGCGACGAGCACCGCGCCCGAACCGCCAACCACGCCTTCGAAGCCGCCTACGACCGGTCCGTCGACACCGACGGCGTCCGAGAGATCCCCGGCGCCGCCGACACCATCGAACACCTGCGCACCGTCGGCTACCACGTCGTCCTCACCACCGGCTTCTCCCCGGCCACCCGCGACCGCATCCTGCGTGCCCTCGGCTGGCACGACCTCGTCCCCCTCGCCCTCTCCCCCGCCGACGCCGGTCGCGGCCGCCCCCACCCCGACATGCTCCTCACCGCCCTGCTGCGCACCGGCACCGAATCCGTCCACCACCTCGCCGCCGTCGGCGACACCACCAGTGACCTCCTCGCCGCCCACCGAGCCGGCGCACGCATCGCCGCCGCCGTCCGCACCGGCTCCCACACCGACACCGACTTCGCGACCGTGCCCCACACCCACATCCTCGACAGCGTCACAGCCCTGCCCGCCGTTCTCGGCGCCGCCACCGACGCCACCGCTGCGGCACTCCTCCGATCGCCGCTCTCCTGATCGACCGGACCCGAATCCGGCGGCGCTGATCCGGGCGCGAAGGCGATGACGCCGGTCACGGCGCTGTGGGCCGGAGCCGACCCCGCGGCTACCGCGGTAACCGCGTCAACGTGGCGTCAAGGACGAGGGTGGTCGAATCATGAAAGCGTCAGGGGCCGGGGCGGCGCGGGAGCCGTGAGCGGCGCATCCGGCGCAGGTGCTGCTCCGGCAAAGGGAGGAATCGTGGGCGCGGCGACCGGAGTCGCATTCGCCGTGGCGGTGTTCGCGGGCCTGGCGGGACTTCGGGGGCTGCGACGGCTGCGACGGCTGCGCCGCGTCGGTGTACCGGGCCTCGCGCTGGTGCGCGATCGCCTCCCCGGGCCGAAGGACGGCCCGGGCGTTCCCTACAACACCCTGACGCCTGCGGACCTTGTCCCCGGTCCGGTCGGCTTGCCAGGGTTGAGGGTCCGAACGGGCTCGGTTCCGAAGGGAATGACGTGACTCACCGCATCAGATCCGGCCGGTCGGCCGTGGCCGCCCGACTGCTGCGCGGACCCGATCGGTGGTCGGCGCGATGAGCACGCACGGCACCACCGGCGGCGGATGCCGGGTCCGGATCCTGGACGGTCTGCACGAGTTGACCGTCCACACGCTGACCACGACGGCGGAGGGGTTCACCGTCACCTACTCCGTCACCCCGCCCCTCCCGGGCGACCTCATCCCCGACGCGCCCGGTGTGCCGCCGCTGTTCCTCTGGCTGGAGGCCGTCGACGACCGGGGTCGCCACTACCTCGACTACGGGGGCGCCCACGGGCTCGGCGCCGACGGGCTGCGGACCGACGGCAGCATCTGCGGGCGCCCCACCGTGGGTCCGGACGTCGGTGTGCTGACGGTCCGGCTGGTCTTCCTGCGGGGCGGGACGGAACAGGCCTACGACATCGCCTTCCCGCTGTCCCCGGCGGCCTGCTGAGACTCCGGACCTCACCGTGACGGCCACGCCCTCCGCCGACCGGCCGAAGGCGCGCACCCGGGACGTCCGGGTGCGCGCCTTCGCACATCCGGGACCTTGGACCCCACCTGCGGACCCGGCCGGCCCTGGGACGCGGGGCCGCCCTCGGCGAGGCTGGTCCCGGCCCCGGGCGGTCGTGCCCGAGGCGGTCCCGAACAACGGAAGGCGGGGTACTGCCATGAGCAAGTCCGTACTGGCCGGCATCGACGGTTCGGCCGAGAGCACCGCGGCGGCGCGGTGGGCGGCCGACGAAGCGGTGCGCCGCGGCCAGGCCCTGCGACTCGTCCACGCCTGGACCTGGGAGGACGACGTCCGTGCCGATCCCGGCCGGCCGGCACAGGTAGGCTCCCTGACCGAGCGTCTGCTCGACGACGCCGCGCGGCAGGTGCGCTCGGCCCACCCGGGGCTGGAGGTGCACACCGGGCTGCTGGCCGGTCACGAGCCCACCGCCTCGCTGCTCGCTGCCGCGGCCGAATCCGAGCTGTTCGTCGTCGGTTCGCTGGGCCTGGGCGGCTTCGAGGGCCTGCTGGTGGGGTCGGTCGGTCTGGACGTCGCGGCACGGTGCGAGGTGCCCGTGGTCCTGGTCCGGGCCGCGCAGACACAGCCGGCCGGTGCCGACGGGGCCACCGAGGTGGTCGTCGGCGTCGACACCCGTGCCCCGGCGGACGAGGTCGTCGAATTCGCCTTCCAGCAGGCCGCGGCACGTGCGGCCGTGCTGCGCGCGGTTCACGGCTGGACCCCGCCGCCCGTCTGGGGCTACGCGGGCTGGGTGGCCCCGCCGGTCGAGACCGAGCGGTTCCGCGCCATCGAGGCCGAGCTGCTCGGCCTGGCACTCAGCGGATGGCGGGCGAAGTACCCCGAGGTCACCGTGGTCGAGGACACCCGGATCGGCGGCGGCGCCGGCGCGGTGGTCGACGCGTCCGGCAACGCCGCCCTCGTGGTGGTCGGCCGCCGACGCCACCACCGCCTGGGCCTGCGCCTCGGCCCGGTCGCCCACGCCGTGATCCACCATGCCCAGGCACCGGTCGCCGTCGTCCCGCACAACTGACGGAGCCCCGGCGCCCTCCGGCACCGGGCACGAGGAACGCCGCTCCGATGCCGCGTCCACCCCCGGTGGACGCGGCATCCGGCTTCCGGCCCGCGCTCGACGTGTGGCGACGCCGGCCCGCGACGTTCGACGGGCGTGTCCTCGACGGACGTGTCCTCGACGGGCGCCGACAGCAGTCGACGGCCGGTCGCCGAAGGAGCGACCGAGCAGCGGCGTGGATCCGTTGTCGACGGTGCCGCGGGACAACCGCACGTCCGGACCACCACCGCCCAACGCCGTGGCCCGCCACCGTGGTTTCGGGGGCGGGCCGTGCACGCGGACGTGCGGCGCGATCCGGGGCCGGCTGTCGCGCAGGGGTGACGAGGCCGTAGTGGCCGTCGTAGCGGTGGTACGGGACATTGCCGCGACCGGTCTCGCCGTTGGTGAAGAAGACGAACGGCTGCCCGCTCAGATCCGGAGGACGGCGAGCAGCGTCGTCCTGGCGTACTCGGGCGCGGCGAGGGTGACCTCGCCGCGGGTCGTCAGCGTGGTCTCGGTGCCGGGTCGGATCCGGAGGCTCATCGCGGGCCTCCTTCCTCGTGGGTCAGGCTGTGGTGTGCGCTACGGCGAGGTCGCCTGCCGCCGTGGCCCCGGAGGCGGCTCTCCCGCCCTCGACGGCGGCCCGGACGGTGGTGCCGGTGGTTCCCAGCAGCGTGCCGAGTGCGTTGTCCAGCGGGCCGATGGCGGCGATCCGGCCGGTCCGCTCCGCGAATCCGGCGGCGGCCTCGGCCTTGGGGCCCATCGAACCCTCGGGCAGGTCGAGTGCGCGCAGGGTCGCGGGGGTCACGGTGGCCAGCGGACGGGGGTGGGTCGTGCCGTACCCCGTGAACACATGGGTGACGTCGGTGAGGATCAGCAGCGCGTCGGCGTCGAGCCGGCGGGCGAGCAGCGCGGCGGTGAGGTCCTTGTCGACGACCGCTTCGACCCCGCGCACCCGGCCGCTGTCCGGATCGCGGGTCACCGGGACCCCTCCCCCGCCGGCGGCGACGACCACGGTTCCGGCGGCCAGCAGCGCCCGGACGGCCGCCAGCTCGACGATCGCCTTCGGCTGCGGGGAGGGAACCACGCGGCGCATGCACGTACCGTCCCGCGCGGTGGTCCAGCCGCGCTCGACCTCCATCGTCCGGGCCTGTTCGCCGGTGAGTTGTCCGCCGATGAACTTGGCCGGCCGCTGGAATGCGGGATCGCGGCGGTCGACCTCGGTGTGGGTGACCAGCGCGGTGACGGCGCGGCCCGGCAGCCGGCCCATGAGTTCACGGGCGAGCAGGGTGCCGATCATGCCCTGGGTCTGGGCCCCGAGGACGTCCAGCGGGTACGGCGCGGTGAGCGCCGGGTCGCTCTCGCTCTCCTGCGCGAGCAGACCGATCTGCGGACCGTTGCCGTGGGTGATCACCACCTCGTGCCCGGCGGTGACGAGTTCGGCGAGCGAGCGGGCGGCGTCGTGGACGTGCCGGGACTGTACGGCGGCGTCGGGGTGCTCGCCCCGTTGGAGCAGGGCGTTCCCGCCGAGGGCGGCGACGATGCGCATGGTCACTTCCTCCCCAGGGTGGCGACGAGGATCGCCTTGATGGTGTGCATGCGGTTCTCGGCCTGGTCGAAGACCAGCGAGGCGGGCGACTCGAAGACGTCATCGGTCACTTCGAGGCCGTCGAGGCCGTGCCCGGCCGCGAGTTCGGCGCCGAGGTCGGTGCGGCGGTCGTGCAGGGCGGGCAGGCAGTGCAGGAAGGCGGTGTCCGGGTTTCCGGTCGCCGCCATCGTCTTGGCGTTGACCTGGTAGGGCAGCAGCCGGGCGATGCGCTCCGGCCACTGGGCGTGGTCCTCGCCCATGGACACCCACACGTCGGTGCAGAGGAAGTCCGCACCGCGCACGGCCTCCTCCAGCTCGTCGGTCAGGGTGAACCGGGCACCGCTCTCCTGGCCCAGCAGCAGGCACTCGGAGACGAGCGCCGGGTCGGGCCACAGGTCGCGCGGGGCGGCGATGCGCACGTCCATGCCGAGCAGGCTGCCCATGGCCATCAGGGAGTGGGCGGTGTTGTTGCGGGCGTCACCGAGGTAGCAGAAGGAGATCTCCTCCAGCGGCTTCCCGGTGTGCTCGCGCATCGTGAACACGTCGCACAGGCTCTGGGTCGGGTGCCACCGGTCGGTGAGCCCGTTGTAGACGGGGACGCCGGCGTGGGCCGCGAGTTCGGTGACGGTGTCCTGGTCGAAGCCGCGGTACTCGATGGCGTCGTACATCCGGCCCAGCACCCGGGCGGTGTCGGCGGGGCTCTCCTTGTGGCCGATGTGGGAGCTGTCCGGGCCGAGGTAGGTGGTGGTGGCGCCCTGGTCGGCGGCGGCGACCTCGAAGGCGCAGCGGGTCCGGGTGGAGTTCTTCTCGAAGATCAGGGCGATCCTGCGACCGGTGAGGCGAGCGGTCTCGGTGCCCGCCCGGCGGGCGGTCTTCAGTTCGGCAGCGAGGTCGAGGAGTTGGTGGATCTCGGCGGCGGTGAAGTCGAGTTCGCGCAGGTAGTGGCGGCCGTTGAGGTCGACGGTCATGACGGGTTCTCCTTGCCGGTCGGTCGGTCGGTCAGTCAGTCGATCGGTCGAGTCGGTCGGTCGAGTCGGTCGGTCAGTCAGTCAGTCAGTCAGTCGACGGGGTCGCGCTGGATCGGGCAGCTCATGCAGCGCGGGCCGCCGCGGCCCCGGCCGAGTTCGGAGCCGGCGATGGTGACGATCTCGATGCCCTGCTTGCGCAGGTGGGTGTTGGTGGTGGTGTTGCGCTCGTAACCGACGACGACGCCGGGTGCGAGGGCGAGGAAGTTGGAGCCGTCGTCCCACTGTTCGCGCTCGGCGGTGCGGGCGTCCTGCTCGGCCGACAGGAACCGGACCTTGTCCAGGTCCAGGGCCTCGGCGAGCGAGACGGTGAGGTCGGCGTCGGGTCGGACGTCGAAGCCGACCGGTCGCTCGGGTGCGGGGGTGAGCGTCCACGACCGCAACTGGTGGGCCAGGCCCGGGTAGACAGTGAAGGTGTCCCGGTCGATCATCGTCATGACGGTGTCGAGATGCATGAACGCCCGGCTCTCCGGCAGGCGGACGGCGATCAGCCGGTGCGCGGTGTTGGTCAGGAACAGCTGCTGGGCGAGGGTTTCGACGGCCTGGGCGGTGGTGCGCTCGCTCATCCCGACCATGACCACGCCCGGGGCGACGACGTGGACGTCGCCGCCTTCGAGGCTCAGCCCCGGGGCGGTGGTGGTGCCGTCGAGCAGCGGCGGCACGGTCTCGGCGAACAGCGGGTGGAAGCGGTAGATCGCCGCGGTGTGCAGGGTCTCCCGTCGGCGGGCCGGCCTGGCCATCGGGTTGAGGCTGTAACGACTGCCGATCCAGCAGGAGTTGTCACGGGGGAAGAGGTGGTTGGGCAGCGGCGGGAGGGCGAAGTCCTGCTCCCCGAGGGTGTTCCAGAGCAGGCTGTGCGGGCTCGTCAGCGGGAGGTCGTCCTTGAGCACGCCGCCGATCAGGTACTCGGCGAGGGTGGCGCCGTCGAGCTGTTCGCACAGCTCCCGCACCGGCTCGACGAGAGCCGGGCCGACGACAGCCGGGGTGACCACCTGGCCGAGCAACCAGGCGCGGGCCGGAGGCAGTTCGAGGGACTCGGCGAGCAGCTCGGCGTAGTGGTGGACCCGGACACCGTGGTCGCGCAGGACCTGGGCGAAGGCGTCGTGCTCCTCGCGGGCGCGCTTGGCCCACAGGATGTCGTCGAAGAGCAGGCCGTCGACGTTGCGCGGGGTCAGCCGGGCCAGTTCCAGGCCGGGGCGGTGCAGGATCACCTGGCGCAGGCGGCCCGCCTCGGAGTCGACACGAAGGGTGGACATCAGGGGTACTCCTGGGGGTTCGGTACCGGTGGCGCGGGGGTGTCGCGCCACCGGAGGGCTGGGTGGCTGTCGGCAGGCCGCCAGGGCGGCGGGTTCGGGCCGCTCCGGCAGCGATCCGTCGCGGTGGGTCGCTGCCGTGGCGGCGGTCGGACCGTCGGCGACGGTCAGGCCGCCGAGGCCGGCCGGGTGTGCGGTCGCTTGAGCCAGATGTAGACCGGGATGCCGAGCAGGATCGTGAACAGCCCGTAGTAGACGGTCCGGTAGCCGCTGCCCTGGATCGACCAGTACGAGAAGGCCAGCGCCAGGACGGTGACGACGACGTCCCTGGCGAATCGCCGCCGGTCCAGCTCCGCCCGGCCGCGCTGTGCCAGCCAGTACAGTTGGGCGGCGGCCGAGACCAGGTACGGGATCACGGCGGTGAGCACGCTCAGCAGCACGATCTCGGTGAACACCTTGGTGAAGCTGGTGTAGCTGACCACGGTGAGCAGCGACGCGAGGGCCGTCGCCGAGACGATGCCGAACGCGGGTACCTCGCCGCGGCCGCGGGTGCGGGCGAAGGCGGCCGGGAACAGTCCGTCCCGTGCGGCGGCCATGGGCATCTCCGCACAGATCAGGGTCCAGCCGTTGAGTGCGCCGAGCCCGGAGACGATCGCCGCGGCGGCGACCAGGTTTCCGGCCCAGTGGCCGCCCGCGATGTTGTTCATGGCATCCGTGAACGGTGCGGCGGAGGAGCCGAGTCGGTCGTGCGGGACGGTGCCGAACACGGCCAGGGTACCGAGCAGGTAGATCGCCGCGCAGGCCAGCGTGCCGTACACGGTCGCCCGGGGCACGTTGCGCTTCGGGTCCCGGACCCGGCCGGCGGCGACCGAAGCGGTCTCCAGACCGATGTAGCTGAACAGGGCGATGGCACCGGCCGCCGAGACCGCGCCGAGCGCCGAGCCACCGCTCGCGTTGAAGGCCCCGAAGTTGCCGGACCTGACGAACAGCAGTCCGGCCGTGGCCATGAAGCCCAGCGGCAGGAACTTCAGGACGGTGGTGACCACCTGGAAGGCCCCGATGTTCCGCACGCCCGTCAGGTTGACGACCGCGGGCAGCCAGAGCCCGGCCAGCGCGATCGTGATCGACGCCCAGGTGTGGTGGGCCTTGTTGACGAACACCTCGACGTAGCCGACCCACGCCACGACGATGGCCGCGTTGCCCGCCCAGGCGGTGATCCAGTACGACCAGGCGGTCAGGAACCCGGCGAACTCGCCGAACGCCTCCCGGGCGTAGACGTACGGGCCGCCGCTGCCCGGCACCCGCTCGGACAGGCGCCCGAACACCACCGCCAGCGCCAGGGCTCCGACGGTCACGGCGACGAACGCCACCAGGGCGATCGGCCCGTAGGGTGCGAGCGCGGACGGCAGGGCGAACACCCCGGTCCCGATGATGCTGCCGACGACCAGGGCGGTCGCGGCGGGAAGACCGAAACGTGTGTCGGGTCCGCGCTGCCCCGGGGCAGCCGCGGCGGCCCGTCGATTCCCGCGGTCGGGTGCGGACATGAGGGTGCTCCTCTACCTGGGTGGAAGTCCGTGGCGGGGGTGGCCTTGCCCACCGCTCGCTGTGGAGGATCCTCGGCTCGCCGGGCCGGTCCGTCCGAGGGCCGACGGTCCCCATCTCCCGTGCCGGCGGTCCCGGTCCGGCCGGACCAGCAGTCCCGGGTCCCGGGCCCGCCGCGGCCCGCATGTGCGCGAACCGCACGACGGCGGCTGCCCCGGTGCCGGCCGGGACCGGTTCGACCGGGACCACCGGCCCGTCGCCGGGCCCTTCGGTCCCTTCTGGCAACCGGCGCCCGGGCGGGAGATTCGGAGCACGCCCCGGCGCCGGACCTCTCCGGCCCGAGCCCCTCGGCGTCACGAAGGGAAGCCACCATGACCCGCTTGGTCCTTGCCGGAATCGACGGATCGCCGCAGAGCGAGGCCGCCGCCCTGTGGGCGGCCGCGGAGGCCCGCCGCCGGGGCTCCGCGCTCCGGCTCCTGCATGCCTGGCCCTGGCTCGACGCCGGGGACGGCGAGGCCTCGTGGCCCGGCGACCTGCGGCCGAGGGCGTTGGACGCGCTCCGCGGGATCGCCGACCGGATCCGGCGCGACAAGCCGGGCCTGCCGGTGGAGACCGCGGTGATCGCGGACGACCCCGTCGACGGGCTGGTGGCCGCGGCGAAGGGGCAGGACCTGCTGGTGCTGGGGTCCCGCGGACTCGGCGGGTTCGCCGGCCTCCTGGTCGGCTCGGTGGGACTCGCGGTGACCGCGCGCGCTCCCGTCCCCACGGTGCTGGTCCGCTTCGGCCAGGCGCCCGGCGAGCGGCCGGCGACCGCAGCGGGCGACCGCGAGGTGCTGGTCGGTCTCGACGCGGGTGAACCCGATGACACCGTCCTCGAATTCGCCGCCGCCGAGGCCGAGCTGCGCGGCTGCCGGCTGCGCGCCGTCCACGGCGGGAGCCGGCCGCCCGCCCGGGCACTCGCGGGCCCGGTACCGCCCCGGACCCACCGCATCGCGCAGGAGTCCACCGGGGCGGCGCCGATCTCCCGGTCCCTCACCGAGCTCCGGGCGAAGCACCCGGGCGTCGACATCGTCGAGCACGTCCGCCCCGGCGGCGGAGCCCAGGCCCTGTTGGAGGCTTCGGTCCGCGCCGACCTGGTCGTCGTCGGCCGGCGGGAGCGCCGACACCTCGCGGGACCGCGCCTCGGTCCGGTGACCCATGCCGTTCTGCACCACTGCGCGGCCCCGGTCGCCGTCGTCCCCCACCCGTGAGCCGGGCCTGCCCCTCACCACCGCCCGTCCGAGCAGCGACAAGGAGCACGCCATGAACAGCACCCACCGGCCCGAGGGCCCGCCCGCGCCGCCGTGCGGCCACCTGCGCCGCGCCCTGGGACGGGAGCGCAATCCACTCGGCCGGACGCTCGACCTGTCCCGGAGCCGCGCCGTGGTGCTCACGGCTCTCGGGGTCGTGCTCGCGGGGCTTCTCGGGGCCGGAGCCTTCGCCGTCCGCCTCACCGTCGAACAACAGCGGACCGCGGTCGCGACCGCGGTCCTGCACCATGTCGAGGCCCTGGTGGAAGGCTCCGTCCGGAAGGCGGAGAGCACCGTCCTCGGGGGGAGGACCGTCTACCGTGCGGACGCCACGTGGAACTTTCCCACCGACCGGAGCAACACCGGCGTCATCGACGTCCCCCGGAAGACCGAGCCAGGCGCCACCATCGGCATCTGGGTCGACCGGAACGGCCGGCCGGCCGCCACGCCCCCGAGCACCGCCGACCTGGTGGCCGACGCCGTGTGCCTGGGCCTGTTCTTCTTCGGCCTGCTCAGCGCTCTCGCCGCCGCCGGGCTCTTCGCGAGGCTGAGTGTCCTCGACCGTCGGGCCGACCGGGCGTGGACGCGGTCCTGGGCCCGGCTGGAGCCGGTGTGGAGCGGCCGCGCCCCGCGCGGCAGCCACCACGACTGACGGGGCGCCACCACGGCCCCCTCCGGTGCCGGCCACCGCCCGGCGGAACTCGCCGGGTCCACCCGCGGGAGGGGCGCGGAGCTCTCCCGCTCGTCCGGATGCCCCGTGCGC
>NZ_LGDO01000491.1:0-42293 GCF_001279805.1 Streptomyces sp. XY431 | reverse complement strand
CGGCCACGTCGTCCCCCGCCCGGCCGCCGGTTTCGTCGGCCGGACCCCCGAACTCGACTGGCTCTCCGACCGGTTGCGCGGCGCGGACAGCACCGGCGCGGACAGCACCGGCCCCGACTGCACCGGCACGCCCGGCACCGGCACACCCGGCGCCGCCACCCTCGCCGTCCTGGTCGGCCCGGCCGGGACCGGCAAGACCGCCACCGCCCTCCGCTGGGCCCACGACGCGTCCGCCGCCTACCCCGACGGACGGCTCTTCGCCGACCTCAACGCCTTCGGCCCGGGCCGCCCCGCCGAACCCGCCGCCGTACTGGGCCGGTTCCTGCACGCCCTGGGCGTCCCGGAGGCCGAACTGCCCGCGGACCGTTCGGCCCGCGCGGCCCTGTTCCGCTCGCTCACCCGCGACCGCCGCCTGCTGGTGGTCCTGGACGACGTCGCGGACGCCGGGGACCTCACCGACCTGCTGCCCGCCGGTCCCCGCTGCGCGACCGTGGTCACCAGCCGCAGCACCCTGGCGGACCTCGTGGTCACCGAGGGCGCCGCCCTGCTGCGCCTCGGCCCGCTGCCCGCCGAGGAGGCCGGGCGCCTGCTGGAGCACCTGCTCGGCCGCCCCCGGGTGGCCGCCGAACCGGAGGCCGCCGCCCGGCTCGCCGAACTCTGCGGCCGGCTGCCGCTCGCCCTGCGGATCGTCGCCGCCCGGCTGGCCACCCACCCCGCCTGGGCGATCGCCGACCTGCTGCCCGAACTAGACGACGAGCGGACCAGGCTGCACGCCCTGGACACCCGGGGGAGCAGCAGCCTGCGCGCCGCCCTGGACCGGACGCTGCGCCACCTGACCGGTACGGCGGCCCACCTGCTGGCCCTGCTCGCCGTCCACCCCGGCCGGGAGACGGACGTCCCCGCCGCGGCCGCGCTGCTCGGCGCCGGTCCGGACGAGGCCCGGGACGCGCTGGCCGCCCTGGCCGCGCACCACCTGCTCACCGAGATCGCGCCGGGCCGCTACCGCCGCTGCGACCTGATCCGGCTCTACGGGGCCGAACTCCTCGACGAGCGGCACGCGTCCGAGCACGCCACCGCCACCGCCGCGCTGGCCGACCACTACCTGGCGACGGTGGCCCACGGCGCCGCCCTGCTCCAGCCCGCCCCGGGCGCCGCCGGTCCCACCGGCACCGGCTCCGGCGGCCCGCCGCCGAGGTCCGGCGGCCGACGCGCCGCCCGGCCCCATCTGCCCACCGTCCGCTCGATCCTGGACTGGTTCCAGGCCGAGGAGCCCGCCGTCCGGGGCCTGGTCGCCGCCGCCTCCGAGAGCGGCGACCACGACCGCGCCTGGCGGCTCGCGTACCGCGCCGACGGCCTCTACTACAGCGTCGGGCGCCGCCCGGACCGGCTGGCCTGCCTGCGGACCGGACTCGACGCGGCCGGGCGCACCGGTGATCCGGCCGCGGTGGCCGCGATGGAGGCCGTGACGGCCCGCGCCCTGAGCGGCCGGGGCCGGACGGTGGAGGCGCACCGGCTGGCCCTGCGGGCGGTCGACCGCAGTTCCGGCACCGACGACGCCGTCCGGGTGCAGGCGCTCACCGTGCTGGCCGTGACCACGGCGGCCGGCGGCCGGCCCGACGAGGCGGTCCGGCTGGGCGAGCGGGCGATCGCGCTGGCCGAGACGCACGGCCACGCCGAGCACGCCCCCTACGCGCTCAGCAACACCGCCGGTCTGTACGGGCTGGCCGGCGATCCGGCCCAGGCGGTGCGGCGCGCCCGGGAGGCCAGGGCCCTGCTCGCCGAGCACCCGCTGGCCGTCTTCCACCTCTCCGCGATGATCAACGAGGCGCACGCGCTGCAACTGCTCGGCCGGTACGGCGACGCGGAGGAGGCCTGGCGGCAGACGGTGGAGCGCTGCCGGTTCGCCGGCGCCGTCCATCTGCACGCGGTGGCCGAACGCCACTTCGCCGACTTCCTGCTGGCGACCGGCCGCACCCCGGAGGCCGTCGGCACCCTGCGGGCGGCCCGCGGCCTGTACGGGCGGCTCGGGGACACCGCGGTCGTCGGCGAGCTGGACCGGCGGCTGGCGGTGTTAGCCGGTTAGCCGGTCAGCCGGCCGAGGCGCGTCCGGACTCCGGGTCCCCCACCCCGGAATCCCCCGCCGAACCTACCGAGCCCGCCGAACCCTCCGACCCTGCCAGCTCGGCCGTCAGCATCGTGACGCCGTCCTCGCCGAAGCGGTCCAGCAGCAGCGCCACCCACTCCACGGCCTCCGCCCGCTCCCGCTCCGTCCACGCTCCCGCCGACGGGTGCTCGTCCACCACCAGGGCCTCCGCGACGAGCCGCAGCCCCTCCGGCGCCGCCGACGGCGGACCGCCCGGCCCCGGACCGGCCGCGGCCAGCCGCCGAGCGGCCGCGACCACCACCGCCCCGGCGGCCGGGGGCACCGCCCACCCGCCGCCGGCCGGTTCCCCGCCGCCGGGCCCCTCCTCGCCGGGCCGCTCAGCCGCGAGCCACCCCGCGACCAGCTCCCGGACTCCCGCCTCACCCATCGCTTCCGCCATGGCGGCCAGCTTGCCAGCACCGCGTCCCGAGGTCATCACTGTCACGGTGACGGATACGGCCCGCACCCCGCCGCGCGTTCACCGGCACCCCCGGCCCCTTCCGGCGCTGCCGCCCCGCTACGCCCCGACCACCCCGTCGATCGCCTCCCGCAGGAAGTCCGCGTGCCCGTTGTGCCGCGCGTACTCGTGGATCAGGTGCAGCATCACCAGCCGCAGCGAGACCTCCGCCTGCCAGCGCGCCTGGTACCCGGTGACGTCCAGCGACTCCGCTTCCCGCTCGATCCGCCGGGAGTGCTCCACCTCCGCCTCCCAGGCCGCGAAGGCCTCGGCCCGGTCCGCCCCGTCCGCGTCGTAGGCGACCTGGAAGTCGCCCTCGGCGGACCACACCAGCGGGATGTCCTCCCCGTCGATGACCCGCCGGAACCAGGTCCGCTCGACCTCCGCCATGTGGCGCACCAGTCCGAGCAGGGTCAGCGTCGACGGCGGGCTCGACCGCAGCCGCAGCTGTTCGTCCGTCAGCCCGGCGCACTTCATCGCCAGCGTGGCCCGGTGGAAGTCCAGGAAGGCCCGCAGCATCTCGCGCTCGCCCCCGGTCAGCGGCGGGGCGATCCGCCCGTCCCCCGCGCCGTCCCCCGCACCAACACCCGTCCCCGTACCCATACCCATGACGCTCCCCGTCCCCGTCGGATCCGAACGATCGATCGGCGCCCAGTCTCCCAGGCCGCCCGCGGCACCCGCGCCGACCCCCACCCGTCCCTCCCGACCTGCTCCGTCCCTCCCGAAACCACTTCCTTCGGGTAGTTCCAGCACCGGCCGGTTTGGGTACGTACTGCGGCGCGCGCCCGCGGGAGGCCCGGACCACCGGCCCTCCCCCGCCCGCGCCGTCACCCCGGCCACCGCCTTCACCCGGCCGTCGCCACGACACACGAGGAGCCCGAGCGAGCCATGAGCCAGGACCGCATCCCAGGACCGGTACGCCAGACCTACGGCGCCGACGACCTGTCACAGGCCGCCTCCTTCGCGGGCGGATTCATCAACTTCGGCGACTGGAGCGGCATCCGCACCACCGACCCGACGACCGAGGACCGCGTCCGCAGCCAGGAGAACCTCTACCGCCGGGTGCTGCGCGCCTTCCCCGGGCCGGCCGAGTCGCTGCGGCTCGGCGAGGTGGGCTGCGGGCGCGGCCTGGGCGCGGCGCTCGCGCTCTGCGAGTTCCGCTTCGCCGCCGTCACCGGCGTCGACATCCACCCCGACCAGATCGAGCGCGCCCGCGCCGTCAACGCCAAGGCGCTGGCGACCTTCCCGGACCGGCTCGGCTACACCCTGGGCTCCGCCGACGACCTGCCCTTCGCGGACGCCTCGCTGGACGGCCTGTACTCGGTCGAAGCGGCCCAGCACTTCCGTGAGCTGACCGGCTTCGCCCAGGAGACGGCCCGGGTGCTGCGCCCCGGCGGCCGGCTGGTGGTGGCCACCTTCTTCGCCGCCGAGGGGCCCGATGTCGCCGAGCGGCTGAGCATCCTGCTCGGCAGCTTCGCCAACGGCCTGGACGTCGCCCACCCGCTGGCCGGCTTCGTCTCCGACCTCGGGGCGGCCGGCTTCGCCGAGGTCACCACCGAGTCCATCGGCACGGACGTCTGGCCCGGCCTCGACCGCTATCTCGAAGGCACCGTTCCGTCCGACCACTGGACCCGGAACTTCCTCAACACCTGGCGGGACGGCCTGCTCGACTACTACCTGCTCACCGCGACCCCCCCCTGACCCGCCACCACCGCCCCGCCACCCGCCGCCCAGCACCCGAGCGATCCCCGCGCGCCGCGGGGATCGCCCTGACCGGATCAGCCCGTGTGCACCAGCAGCGCACTCCGGACCGCCGACTCCAGCGCGCCCTCGACCCAGGCCGGCTTGGTCGAGGTGTGGTCCCCCGCGAAGTGCAGCGGCCCCTCGGAGCCGGGGATGTCGGGGAAGAGCTCGGTGTGCTGACCCGGCAGCAGCACCGAGGCCTCCCCGTAGGCGTAGTGGTCACGCATCCACGACTGCGTCCTGGCCTTCGTGGTGAAGAAGACCTCGCAGCGGCGGCCGAAGACGGCCTGCACCCCGGCCAGCGCCCGCAGGTACCGCTCCTCGTCGGCGTAGGCGTCCCACTTCAGCGCGTCGTCCGCCCAGCTGTAGGAGGCCAGCACCACGCCTCCGGCGCTGCCCTCCAGCGGGTGGGCGTGCTCGAAGTAGACGAACCGGTTGGCGCTGTCGGTCACCGCACCGCCGCCGCGCACATGGGCGGCCGGCGGGTCGCCGCCGACCGGGCGGAAGGCCGCGAAGCACTCCCGCAGCTCGCCGGGGACGCTCACCCCGAGCGCCTTCACCGAGTCGTGGGCCCCGAGGTACCGACCGTCGGGGACCTTGCCCTGCCGGTACTTCTCGTAGAGGCCGGGCTCCACCGAGTCCAGCGCCGCCCGCCACTCCTCCTCGGTGAACTCCCACCAGCGGCGGGAGAACTCCAGCAGCACCTTGGTCGCGGCGTCGTAGTGCAGTTCGGTGACCGCCCGCCGCTTGCCGTAGCCCAGCGGCGGGTCGAAGGTGACGTGCCGCAGCCCGGCGAAGGGGACGGTGACGATCGCCTCGTCCCCCTCGAAGACCTCCGTCGCACCGCCCTGGCCGCTCTGGCAGGCCTCGGAGACGGTGTGCACCCGGACCTTGCCGCCGTGCCGGTCGATCCGCACCGCGCGCCGGTCGAAGCGCACCTTCCCCTTCACCGGCGCGTACAGGGCGTCGACGAGCTTCGCCGTACCGCCCTTGATCTCCCAGAACTTCGTCTTCGGGTCGATCAGCGCGGCGGACAGGAAGCTGTGCACGAAGGAGAGGTGCAGCCGCGAGGTCACGTTCTGGACGGTGCCGATCAGGTCGATCGTCCTGGTGTCCAGCCCGCCCTGCTCGGTGAGGTACCGGTACATCGACCAGTGGCCGTACCGCCGCAGCACGGTGGCCCAGCCCTCCACCAGGGCCGGGCCCTCCTTGCCCCGGACGAGCGCCAGCGCGCTCTCCAGCGCCTCGGCGTAGATCACGGCGGCGGTCCTGGCGCGGTTGGGGCCGGTGACGCCGAAGGACTCGTTGACGGCCGAGGGGTCCCGCTCGTAGTCGGCCCGCCGGACGTGCAGCCCGTTGACGTGGATCCAGGTGCGGTTGGTCCGCTGCGAGGGGTTCTGCGGGTCGACGTCGACCAGCAGGAACTCCTGCCGCGGAAGCCGGTACTTGTCGAGCAGCGCCATCACCAGCGGGTGGCTCTCGGGCAGCCGCATCGCCCCGGCCTCGGCGTACTGCAGCGGGTCGGCGAAGGGCTGGGCGCCGTTCTCGTGGCCGCCCTTGCGGAAGGTCTTGATCCGGCCGCCGACGCGGTTGCCGTTGGCCTCGATCACGACGACGTCGTGGCCCGCCCGGTTGAGCAGGTCGGCGGCGAGCAGTCCGGCCGGTCCGGCCCCGACGACCAGGACCCGCTTGGTCGCCCGGGCCCGCGCCGGCGGCAGGCCGTCCCGGACGATCTTCAGATAGGCCGGGACGAGCGGCCGGTCGTGGTCGTCGTAGACGGCGATGGCGCGGGCGACCGTCGTGAAAGCGCGCTCGTCGGTGCCCGGCGGCACGGCGGCGGGCGGCGCGACGAAGGGCGGGTCGGCCGCGGGCGGCACGGTCGGCGGGGCGGTGGGGGCGAGCGCCGCGGCGGGGACGGCGGCGGCCGCGGTGAGGCCGGCGGCGAGCACCGACACTCCGGTCACCGTGACGACCGACCGCCGCGCCGGTCCTGGCACGACGTCGGTCGTGCCGGGGCGGGGAACATCCAAGTCTTCAGTGGTCATGGCGCACCACTCTTGGCGCACGAACGGCCCGACGGAACCGGTATCACCCGGATGGGACGTATCCGCCACCCGATCGCGTGGCACCGCGCGCCCCGCCTTGACGCTCAGGCCTGCCGGGTCGGCAGGGCGACCAGGTGACGGAGGTTCACATGGCGCGGGCGGGTGACGGTGAAGGCGATCAGCTCGGCGATGTCCTGGGCGGTCAGTGCGGGCATCGCGTCGAACATCCCGTCGAGCTGCTCGCGCAGCACCGGGTTGTCGATGTGCCCGCCGAGTTCGGTGTCGGTGAGCCCGGGCTCGATCGCGGCGACCCGCACGTCCCGGGGGCCGAGTTCGGTGCGCAGCGCGGCGGACAGCTGGGTGAGCGCCGCCTTGGTGGCCCCGTAGACGGCGTAGTCGGGGAACAGGACGTGGGAGGCGATGGAGGAGACGTTGACCAGGTCGGCGGCGCGGCCCTCGGCGGCGGCCGCGACGAGGTCGGCGGAGAAGGCGCGGACGATCCGCAGCGCGCCGGTCAGATTGGTGTCGATCATCCGGGTCCACTCGTCGATCCGCCCGTCCGCGAGCGGATTGGGCAGCATCACCCCGGCGTTGTTGACCACCAGGTCGACCGGGCCCCAGGTGTCGTGCACGGTCCGGACGGCGGCGTCCACCGAGGACTGGTCGGTGACGTCGGCGGTGACGGCGAGGGCCGCGCCGCCGTCGGCGGTGATCGCGGCGGCGAGGACGTCCAGCCGCTCGGCGCGGCGGGCCAGCAGGGCGACCCGGGCCCCGCCGGCGGCGAGCAGCCGGGCGGTGGCCTCACCCATGCCGCTGGCGGCTCCGGTGACGACGGCGGTGCGGGTGGCGAGGGCGGGGTACGTGGGGTGGCTCATGTTCTGCTCCGGTGCGGTTCGTTGGCTCCGACGGCCTGACGGGAACCACTCTGGTCCCGCCGCCGCGCGCCACCCAGGGCCCTGCTCCACCCGGGTCCGGCGAACCCTGGGTCCGCCAGACCCTGGTTGCGCCGCCGCACCGGCCGCACCGCTGCGGCACGAGGTGCCGGGGACCGGGGCCGGTCCCGCCGACTTCGCCGCGGCCCCGGAAGGATCCGCGGGACCGGCCCCGGTCAGTGCTTCATCAGCAGGTGACCGGCACGGTGATGGTGGCGGTCGACGGCGGCCAGCCCCACTGGGTCACGTTGAACGTGCCCTGGACGCTGGAGCCGCACGGCGCGGTGCCGGAGACGTTGCCGACCGGGATGCCGCCGGCGGTGATGAGCACGTAGGGCGAGTCGCTCCCGATCAGGGCGCCGCCGACGACGCCGGCGGTCAGGTTGAAGGACACCTTCTGCGGGTTCCAGGCAACGCTGGCGGGGGTCGCGTAGCCGGAGAACACGACCTGGTTGCCGGTCACCGAGGCGCAGAGCTGCAGGTTGACGATGCCCGGGTACCCGTCGACGCAGTTCTTGGTGGTGGGGCCGGAGGGGCCGCCGGTGGTCTGCGCGGAGGCCTGGGTGGCCCCGGTGACGGCCAGCGCGGAGAGCGCGGCGCCAGTGGCGAGGAGCGCGGCGAATCGCTTCATCTCGGTACTTCTCCTTCGTACGAACGGAGGGTGGGTTCGTTCGCGAGGCAGACATCGCACGAATCGCACATGACATGTGCAATGTCACGCCTCACAAGCCAGATGCTGCCACGCCGACATCGGGAGTACCGACCGGTAGCCCCGGTTCCGAAGATCCTTACCGGAATTGACCTTCATCTGGCGCGATTTCGCGGCCGTACCGCAGACTCTCCGGGACGGCTCCCACCGCACCCGCCCGCACCACCGCCCCGCATCCGCACCAGCGCATCGGAGAACCCCCACGGTGACCACGAGTCGACAACTGGAGATACCCTTCGCCGACGGCCGCTCCGGCAGCGGCCCCGCCACCTGGGGCCAGCGAGCCATCTGGGACGTCGTCAACCGCCTGGCCCCCGCCGACCGCCCCCGCTACAACATCGGCACCGCCACCCCGCTCGACCCCGGCCTGCCGCTCCCGGTGGTCCTGGACGCCCTCGGGCACCTGCTGCACCTGCACGACTCCCTGCACACCCGGCTGCTCCCCGAACCGGACGGCACCGGACTGCGCCAGACCGTCGACCCGGCGGGCACCCTGCCCGTCCCGGTCCGGGACCTCCCCGCCGGCACCGACCGGGCCCGGCTCACCGCCGCCGGAGCCGCGCTGCACCGGGAACTGACGGACCGTTCCTTCGACTGCGGCACCGAGTGGCCGGTCCGGGTCGGCCTGGTCGTGGCCGACGGCCTGGTCCGGCACATCTCCCTGGTGCTCTCCCACACCGCCGTGGACGGTACCGGGATGGGCCTGCTGGTCCGCGACCTCACCGCACTCGCCCTGGGCGCCGACCCGGCCGCCGTCCGGGCCGGCCGGACCACCCAGCAGCCCCTGGAGGAGGCCGCGTTCCAGACCTCGGAGCGCGGCCGCAAACGCGACGCCAACGCCCGCGCGCACACCCTGCGCAAGCTGCGCGCCGCCCCGGCCCGGCTGTTCCCGCCCGCCCCGGCGGCCGACCCCGCCGCCCGGTTCCCGAACGCCGTGCTCAGCTCGCCCGCACTGCTCCGCGCGGTCGACACGGTGGCCGCCGCCCACCGGGCCGGCTCCTCCGCCGTCCTGCTGGCGGCCACCGCCGCCATGACGGCCCGGCTGGCCGACCGCCAGGACGCGGTGCTCCAGGTGGTGGTCAACAACCGCTTCCTGTCCGGCCTCACCGACGCGGTGAGCGTGATCGCCGGCGATGCCCTGCTCCATCTCCAGGACGCCGACGGCGAGTTCGGCGCGGCCGTGCGCCGCACCCACGCCGCGTCGATCGCCGCCTACCGGCACGCCTACTACGACCGGCGCCTGCTGGACGCCGAGGTCGAGCGCCTCACCGCCGACCGGGTGCCGCTCGCCGACCGCTCCTGCGTCTTCAACGACACCCGCGACCTGCTCCCCGGCGGCCTCACCGCCCCGGACCCGGCCGTCGCCGGCGCCGGGGCCGACGGGGGCACCACCCTGGACTGGCCGGTCGAGTTCGACCCGCGCCCCGGGCTCACCTACGCCCTGGACGCGCTGCGCACCCCGACCGCCCTGCAACTCGCCATGACGGCCGACCCCGCGGTGCTCCCCCGGCCCGCGATGGAGCGCTTCCTGCGCGGCATCGAGGACCTGGTCCTGACCGAGGAGCGCACGCTGCGCCCCTGAGAACCCGGAGGCCCGGCCGGCCGCCCACGTGGGCGGCCGGCCGGGCCCCGGCAACACCCGCTCCGCACACGGGTGAAGGAGCGTCAGCCCTGGTGCTCGTGCACCGCGTTGGTGTCCTGGATCTTCTGCCAGGACTTGGGCTGCGCCGGAGCCGACGCCGACGCCCCCGGGGCGAGGCCCGCGACCCCGGGAGCCGCCGCGAGCGCCGAGCCGGCCGGCGCGCCGGCCGAGCCCACCGCCGGCTTGCCGGCCGTGAACAGCCAGGTGTTGAAGAGCGCGCCCAGCGGCTTGCCGGAGATCTTCTCCGCGTAGGCCTGGAACTGCGGGATGGTGGCGTTGCCGTACTTGCGCTCGGTCGGCCACCCCTTCAGGATCGCGAAGAACTTGTCGTCCCCGACCGTGTTGCGCAGCGCCTGGATGGCGATCGCGCCGCGGTCGTAGACGGCGCCGGCGAACTGGTGGTCCGGGCCCGGGTCGCCCGGCCGCACGGACCAGAACGCGTCGTCGGCCGGGTAGTAGCCGTAGACGTAGTCGGCCAGCTCCTGCGCGGTGCCCTCGTTCTCGTGCTCCGACCAGAGCCACTGCGCGTACCGGGCGAAGCCCTCGTTGAGCCAGATGTCGCTCCAGCGCTGCACCGAGACGCTGTCGCCGTACCACTGGTGGGCCAGCTCGTGCGCGACGACGGAGGTGTTGGCGCCGCGCGCGAACTGCCTGGGGCTGTAGAAGACCTGCCCCTGGGTCTCCAGCGCGTACCCGGTCGGCACGTTGGGCACGTAGCCGCCCACGGTCTCGAACGGGTACGGGCCGAACACCGTGCTCAGCCAGTCGGTCAGCTCGCCGGTCCGCTCGACGCTGGCCTGCGCCGCGCCGAGGTTGACGCCGAGGTCCGGGCTGTAGGCGGTGATGACCGGCAGTCCGCCCTCGGTGGTGTCCTTGCGGATGTCGAACTTCCCGATCGCCAGCGTGGCCAGATAGGTGGCCTGCGGCTTGGTCTGCCGGTAGTTGTAGCGGGTCCAGCCGGGCCGGGAGCTGGTGGTCTGGGTGCCGTTGCTGACCACCTGGGTGCCCTCCGGCACCAGCACCGAGACGTCGAAGGTGGCCTTGTCGGTCGGGTGGTCGTTGGCCGGGAACCACCAGGCGGCGCCCTCGGGCTCGTTGGCGGCCACCCCGCCGTCGGGGGTGCGCAGCCAGGCGGAGTACCCGCCGCGCTCGACCTCGCCCGGCTTGTCGGCGTAGCGGACGACCACGGTGAGCGGGCTGCCCTTGGCGACGGTGCGGGACGGGGTGATCACCAGCTCCTGCTCGCCGCTGGTGGTGAACTTGGCGGCCCGGCCGTTGACCAGCACCTCCTTCACGCTGAGCACGAAGTCGAGGTTGAAGCGGGTGAGGTCCTGGGTGGCGGTGGCCAGGACGGTGGTGGTGCCCTCCAGCTCGTCGGTGGTGGGCGTGTATTTGAGCCGGATGTCGTAGTGCGAGACGTCGTAGCCGCCGTTGCCGGCGTTCGGGTAGTAGGGATCGCCGATTCCCGCCGCGCCCGGGCCGGCCTGGGCGGCGGAGGCGGGGACGGACAGGAGCAGGGCGAGCGCGCCGGCAGCGGCAGAGACGATCAGCCTCTTGCGCACAGGGGTCCTCCACAGGGTCACTGGGACAACGGGTCGGATCGATCCTTGTCCCAACGAACCCGGTCCTACGCCTGAACGATGAAATGTTCATGAGAAGAAACAGGCCGAAATGGCCGGGCGGCCGAGTCGTGACACGACGTCATGAGCCGTCCACGGACGGCCCGCTGCCGCCGCGTCAGGCGCCCAGCGCCACCGGCGCCCGGACCAGCGAGCCGTACTCGGTCCACGACCCGTCGTAGTTCTTGACGTGCTCGAAGCCGAGCAGCTCGGTCAGCGCGAACCAGGTGTGCGCCGAGCGCTCCCCGATCCGGCAGTAGGCGATCACCTCCTGCTCCGACCCGACGCCCCGTCCGCCGTACAGCTCCCGCAGCTCCTCGGCCGAGCGGAACGTCCCGTCGTCCCTGGTCGCCTGCGACCAGGGAATGTTGACGGCGCCCGGGATGTGCCCCGGCACCTGGGCCTGCTCCTGCGGCAGGTGCGCCGGGGCCAGCGCCTCGCCCCGGAACTCGGCCGGCGAGCGGACGTCCACCAGCACCGCGTCCGAGCCCGGCTTGGCGAAGACCTCCGCCTTGGCCAGGACCTCGTCCCGCATCGCCCGCACCTCCGGGTGCTCGGGCCCGGTCAGCCGGTACGGGCTGTGCTGGTGGTCCATCACCTCCTCGGTCAGCTCCCGCCCCTCCAGCTCCCACTTCTTGCGCCCGCCGTCCAGCAGCCGCACCGGGCCGAAGCCGCGCAGCCGCAGCAGCCAGTAGGCGTAGGCGGCGAACCAGTTGTTGTTGCCGCCGTACAGCACGACGGTGGTGTCCTCCTCGACCCCGGCCGCGCGCAGCAGGTGCTCGACGCCCGCGCGGTCCACGTAGTCGCGCCCGACCGGGCTGTGCAGATCGGTGGCCCAGTTCCAGCCGACCGCGCCGGGCAGGTGGCCGCGCTCGTACGCGCCGTTGTCCTCGTCCACCTCGACCACGCGGAGCGTGCCGTCGTCCAGGTGCCGGGCGAGCCACTCGGTGCCGACCAGTGCCTCGGGGTGTGCGTAGCCGTTGCCGGTCATCGACGCCCTCCTTCGCTCGGGCCCTCGGATCCCGTCCCCGCCGGGGCGGGCGCTACGCCGCGACGGCCAGCCGCGCCACGTAGTACTGGTTGAGCGGATCGCCCTCGATCCGCGACACGTCCACCGAGCCGAAGCCGGCCTCGGCGAGCATCCGGCGCGCGGTCTGCTCGCCCCAGACGGTGCCCAGCCCGGCGCCGCCCTCGCCGAGCGAGACCGTCATGCAGTAGAAGGTCGAGAAGGTGTACAGCGCCGGGGCGAGCGGATGGTCGATGTTCTCCTCCAGCAGGCTGCTGGCGGCGATGTCGCCCATCAGGAAGACGCCCTCGGGCCGCAGCACCCCCGCGACGGCCCGCAGGGTGCGGTCGGGGCGGGCCAGGTCGTGGATCACGTCGAAGGCGGTCACCAGGTCGTACCCGCCGGTGAGGTCGGCCGAGTCGGCGAGCACGAAGCGGGCGTTGTCCAGGCCGTGCAGGGCGGCCTCGGCCTTGGCCGCGCCGATGCCCTGCTCGGAGATGTCCACCCCGGTGAACCGGCTGGCCGGGAAGGCCCCGGCCAGGACGTTGACGGCGTGGCCCTGCCCGGTGCCGATGTCCACCGCGTCGATCCCGGCCCGCAGCCGCTCGGTGAGCCCGGGCACCAGCGGCACCACGGCGTCCACCAGCGCCAGGTCGTAGCCGGCCGCGCTCTCCTGGGCCTGGAGCTCCTGGAAGCGCGGGTAGGCCGAGTAGGGCATCCCACCGCCTTTGCGGAACGCCTCGACGATCCCGTCCTCGACCTCGCCGAACAGGGCGAGGTACTGCATCATCCCGGCCAGGTTCTCCGGCCCGGCCGCCCGGGTCAGCGAGGCGGCGTGCTCCGGCGGCAGCCGGTAGGTGCGCCCCTGCGGCTCGTACTCGACGAACCCGCCGACCACCATCGCGCCCAGCCACTCGCGGACGTAGCGCTCGTCCAGCCCGGCGGTGCGGGCGAGGTCCTCGCTCGTCGACGGGGCGAGGCCGGCCATGGTGTCGAAGAGACCGGTCCGGTGGCCGACACTGGCCATGAATCCCAGGCAGGCGTCATTGAGCACCTGCAATACGCGACCCGCGAACTCCTCCTGCTCCGCCGGGTCCGGTTCCCGTTCGGACATCGTTCCTCCTGCGCCGTGTCGGGACCTGCGCGAACCCCTCCCCCGGCCACGCTACGCCGTTCGTGCGCGTTCCCCCATCCGCGGCGGTCGCCGACGGCTGCTACCGGGCGGGCCAGGGCACCTCGGGCCGGCGCTCGTAGGCGTAGCCGGCGGCCTCCCAGCGGGCGCCCTCCTCGGCGAGGCGGTCCTTGAAGCGCCCCCAGTCGTGGCTCTCCCTGGGCGACCAGCCCAGTTCGGCGAGCGCCGGCAGCCGGGGCAGCAGCATCAGGTCGAGCTCGCCGGGGGTGTCCAGGGTCTCGGTCCAGAGCGGGGCCTCGACGCCGATGACGGAGCCCTCCCGCAGCGGCAGCAGGGTGTCCGGGTCCCAGTCGTAGGCGGTCCTGACACCGATGGTGCCGGCCCAGACCAGGCCGAGCGGATAGGTCGACTCGTACTTCATGTCCAGGTAGCTGCGGCCGGACGGCGACATGATCACCTCGGCGCCCCGCTCGGTGGCCTCCCGCAGTTCGGTGTCGCGCCCGGCCCGGCCGTCCCAGAACTGCAGCAGCCCGATCCCGCCCGGCGCGGTCTGGTTCCAGCCGACCGGGGTCTTCCCGGCCGCGCGCACCTGCTCGCCGACCCGCCGGACGAACTCCGCGTACTCGGCCGGGGCGACCCGCTTCACCTCGTCGCCGCCGATGTGCAGACAGGGCCCCGGGGTGAGCCGGGCCAGCTCGGTGAGCACGTCCCCGGTGAAGGAGAACACCGCGTCCCCGGTCGGGCAGAGGGTGGAGAAACCGACCTCGGTCCCGGTGTACGGCCAGGGCCGGGCGCTCCCCGTGCAGTCCAGCTCGGGGTAGGCGGCGAGGGCCGCGTTGCTGTGTCCCGGCAGGTCGATCTCCGGGACGACGGTCAGATAGCGCTCCTGCGCGTAGCGGACGATCTCCTGGTAGTCGGCCGCGGTGTAGAACCCGCCGGGGGTGCCGCCGACCTCGCTGGTCGCGCCCACCGCCGTCAGCGCGGGACGGGCCGGGACCTCGATCCGCCAGCCCTGGTCGTCGGTCAGGTGCAGATGCAGGTGGTTGAGCTTGTACAGCGCGAGGCGGTCGATGAAGCCCTTGACCTCGGCCGGGGTGAAGAAGTGCCGGGCAACGTCGAGCATGGCGCCCCGGTAGCGGTAGCGCGGGCGGTCCTCGACGGTGACCGGGGCGAGCGTCCAGTCCGGGCCGTCGGCCACCGGGGCCGGGCTCTCGATCCGCGGCGGCAGCAGCTGCCGCAGCGTCTGGGTGCCCCGGAACAGGCCCTCGGGGCTGCGGGCGGTGATCCGCACCCCGTCGGCGTCGGCGGTCAGCCGGTAGCCCTCGGTGCCGGTGGCCTCGGGGAGCGCCGGGTCGAGCGCCAGGGCGATGCCGTCGCCGGCGGCGGGTTCCACCACCGGGAGGGGCAGTCCGGTGGGGCGGCGCAGCGCCTCGGCGAGCCGCTCGGCGATCCGCCGTACCTCCCCGGCCTGTCGTTCCACCGCCTCCGTCCCGGGCGCGGTCCGGATCACGGTGCGGTCGGTGAGCCGGTAACCGGGGCCGGCGCCGGGGGTGACGGAGAGCGGCACCGGGACGATCCGGTCGGCGGTGCGCGGTCCGGCGGGGACGGGCCGGGCGACGCCGCCGTCCCGGGAGCCGAGCACCCGCTGGAGGCCGAGGCCGGCCGCGGCCAGGGCCAGGACGCAGAGGACGGTCAGCAGGGCGCGGGCCCGGGCGGACAGCCCGGCGATTCGTCTCGGCACGGACGCTCCCGGTGTCGGTTCACCGGAATGGTCTCAACCAATCGCCGAACTGTCCCGCACTTCGCCGAAACCGGCCGCCTCAGGAGAACAGCACCGAGCGGAAGGAGAGCCGCCGGCCGGCCGAGTCGCCCGGGTCCAGCGCACGGTAGACATCCCCGACGCAGCCGAGCGCCAGGAAGGCGACGGCGGTCCTGTTGGTGCGGTTGGCGGGCGCGTAGGCCACCTCGGCCCCGGCGGTCCCCTGGACATCGACGCACTCCCCGCCCCGGGGGTCGACCAGTTGGCCGCGGTGTTCGGAGCCGCCGTCCCGGTACGTGTAGCGGAACACACCGTCGGCGGCGTTGGCGGAGACCGGGACGGCGAGGACGAGCGCGATCGCGCTGGTGGCGGCGACCAGGGTGTTGCGGAGACGCATGACCGGGGACCTTTCGGGCGGTACTCAATGGCACCGGGGGAATAGTGCGATATCACCCTAGAGGCCCAAAAATTGGGGAAACGATTCTGCTAATCCATCCTTTCGGGTGGTTTATCCACTATTCGCGCGACCTTTTCGGCTCCGGTCCCACGCGTCCGCTCGCGCACCGCTCAGCCGGGCGGAGCGGTGAAGTGGTAGCCGGAGTCGATCAGCACCGGCAGGTACGCCTTCAGTGCCGCCACCGTCTGCGAACGGTCCCCGCCGCCGTCGTGGTTGAGCACGATCGCGCCGGGGCGGACGTCCTTGAGGATCCGGTCGGTGATCACGACCGTCCCCGGGCGGGCCCAGTCCCGGGGGTCGACCGACCAGGCCATGGGGCGCATGCCGAGCTCCGCGCTCACCTTCAGCGAGGCCGGGGACCAGTCCCCGCCGGGCGCCCGGAACCAGGTGGGCGCCTTCCCGGTGGTCCGGTGCAGCAGCTCGGAGGTGCGCTCCAGCTCCTCGCGGACCTTGGCCTCGGAGAGGTGGCGCAGGTCGGGATGGGTCCAGGTGTGGTTGGCGATGTGGTGGCCCCGGGCGGCGATCTCCCGGACCAGATCGGGGTGCTCGACGGCGTTCTCGCCGATCAGGAAGAAGGTGGCCCGGATGCCGTGCTGCTCCAGCAGGGCCAGCACGGTCGGGGTGTGCCGGGGGTCGGGGCCGTCGTCGATGGTGAGCGCCACCACCCGCCGATCGGCGTCGAGCTCGTACACCGGGCGGCTCTCGGCCTCCGTCAGCGCCCGCGCGGGCGCCGCCCCGGCCGGGGGCGCGGACGGGGGCGCGGCGGAGGGCGAGGGGGCGGAGGCGGGCGCGGCGGAGGCGGACGGGTCCGCGGTCGGCGCGACGGACGGGGCCGGGGACGGCTCGGCGGCCGGTGCGGCGGCCGGAGCCGTGGGCGGCCCGTCGGCGGGCGTCGTCCCCGGGAGCGGGTCCGGGCCGGCCGAACGGGCCGCGGCGGCGGCCTTCACCACCTCCTCGGCCCGGCCGCACCCGGCGACCCCGAGCAGCGACATCCCCGCCGCGACCAGCAGTAACCTTCGCGAAGTAATCTGACGATCAGACAGCATGACTGCATCTGTCCCCCGTTCATCGGCCCGTCTCCCAGCGGCTACCCCGACGGGTTCGATCACCACCCCAACGGCCCAAGGCGCGCCCTGTGCACCGGCTGTTCGCCCACCCCGTGACCGGACCCCCGCCGGGCCCGCTAATCTGACCTCTCCCAGTGTGATGATCTGTCTTAAAAGGACGTGGCCATGACGACGAGTCAGGACTTCGCCGACCGGTCCGAGAACGACGCCGCCGAACTCAGCCAGTGGGAGAAGTACGGGGTCGACACCAGCACCCCGCACTCCGCCCGCGTCTACGACTACTGGCTGGGCGGGAAGACCAACTTCCCGCCCGACCGCGCGATGGGCCAGGCCATCGAGCAGGCCGTGCCCACCATGAAGGCGCAGGCCAAGGAGAACCGCGGCTTCCAGAAGCGCGCCGTGCGCCACCTCGCCGAGCGCTACGGCATCCGCCAGTTCCTCGACCTCGGCACCGGCATCCCCACCTCGCCGAACACCCACGAGATCGCCGAGTCGGTCAGCGCCGGCACCCGGGTGGTCTACGTGGACAACGACCCGATCGTGCTGGCCCACGCCCGCGCGCTGATGGTCTCTACCCCGGCCAGCCGCACCACCTACATCCACGCCGACCTGGGCAAGCCCGCCGAGCTGCTGGCCGACCCGGCCCTCAACACCACGCTGGACCTCGACCAGCCGGTCGGCATGCTGATGATCGCCGTGCTGATGCTGATCGCCGACGAGGACGACCCGTGGGGCAAGGTCGCCGCGCTGCGCGACGCGCTCCCCTCCGGCAGCTACATCGCGCTCACCCACCCCACCCAGGACTTCAACGAGGCCGCCGTCGCCCAGGTGACCGCCTCCGCCCGGGCCGCCGGGATGACCCTGGTGCCGCGCAGCAAGGAGGAGGTCACCCGGTTCTTCGACGGCTGGGAGCTGATCGAGCCCGGCGTCGCCCCGGTGATGGCCTGGCACCCGGACGGCGAGCAGCCGGCCGACCCGTACGCGGCGTACTACTGGGGCGGCCTCGCCCGCAAGCCGTAGGGCGTCCACGGCATCCCGGCGTCCCGCCGGCCCCGCCTCCCGCCGCGGAACGGGGCCGGCCGACGGCGCGCGCTGCTCCAGTACGCGTACCGCTCTGGCACACGTACTGCTCCAGCGCGCGTACTACTTCAGCAGCCGGGAGAGCCGCCGGTCCGCGAGCGGCTTCCCCCCGGTCTGGCAGGTCGGGCAGTACTGCAGCGAGGAGTCCGCGAAGGACACCTCCCGCACGGTGTCCCCGCAGACCGGACAGGGCTGCCCGGTCCGGCCGTGCACCCGCATGCCGAGCTTCTTCTCCGCCTTCAGCTCCCCCGCCGCCAGTCCGCGCGAGCGCTCCACCGCCTCGCGCAGGGTGGTGCCGAGCGCCTCGAACAGCCGCGCCGTCTCCTCCTCCGACAGATCGGCCGCCAGCTTGTACGGGGACATCCGCGCCACGTGCAGCACCTCGTCCGAGTAGGCGTTGCCCACCCCGGCCAGCACGGTCTGGTCCCGCAGCACACCCTTGATCCTGCGGCGCTCACCGGCCAGCAGCGCCCGGAAGCGCGCCAGGTCGAAGTCCGGGTCGAACGGGTCCGGGCCCAGCCTGGCCACCCCCGGGACCTCCTCGGCGTCCCGCACCACGTACACCGCGAGCCCCTTCTTGGTGCCCGCCTCGGTGAGGTCGAAGCCGTCCCCGTCCGGGCCCTCCAGCCGTACCCGCAGCGCCAGCGGGTTGCGCCCGCCCGGCTTCGGCGGCTCCGCCAGCAGGTGCTCCCGCCAGCGCAGCCAGCCCGCCCTGGCCAGGTGGACCACCAGGTGCGGCCCGTCCGTCCCGATGTCCAGGAACTTCCCGTGCCGGACCACCGGGCCGACCGTCCGCCCCACCAGCGCCGTCACCGGCGGGTCGTAGGTCTTGAGCGCGCTGATCGCCACCGGCCGCACCTCGGCGATCACCCGCCCGGTCAGCCGTGCGGACAGGAAGGCGGTCAGGGCCTCGACCTCGGGCAGCTCCGGCATGTGCCCAGTCTCGCTCGGCCGCCCGCCGTTCGCCTCCTCCGCCGTTCGCCTCCGCCGCCGACTCCGCCGACCGCTCCGTTGCCCCGGGCCGCCCCCCGGCGCAGGCTGGAGGAGTGGACCGCGCGCCAACCCGAGGAGGTCCGGCCGGCCATGAGCACGCTGGAGGAACAGATCGACATCGACGCCCCCGTCCTGGCGGCCTGGGAGCAGCTGCACCGCGTCCACGAGTACCCGCGCTTCGTCGACGGCGTCCGCACCGCCCAGCCGCACGGCCGCAACCTGGCCCATCTCGCGGTGGAGATCGCCGGCGCCGAACGGGAGGTCGAGACCGAGATCACCGACCGGGGCCGGGGCCGGGTGATGGCCTGGCGCACCCTGGACGGCCCGCCGCTGCACGGCGCCTTCGCGCTGCGCCCGCTCGACGCGGCGCACACCCGGGTGCAGGTCCGGGTCGAGTACGACCCGGGGGAGGTCCGGGAGGCGTTCGGCGGCCCCGGCGGCTTCGCGATGGCCGGGGCGATCGAGCGGACCGTGCGGACCGACCTGGCGGCGTTCCGGGAGCTGGTCGAGGCCCGGGTCGCGGCCGCCGCGACCCCGCCCGAGCCGGTCGTCGAGGCGCCCGGCACGGTCACTGTAAACGGCATATAAGCCCAGCTCAGGGCCGGTGGTGAGGATCTTCACAGCGGGCCCCGGAGCCACTCGTTCGGCTTTCAACCTGTGGCACACTCGGGACTCATGAACTGTGCCCGGGACACCAGGACGCTGCGCGCGGCGGTCTTCGCCGCGCTGCTCGTGCTGCTCGCCGGGCTCGGCCAGGTGCTGGTCACCGGCCGCCCGCTGCCGCTCGGCACGCTGGCGGTGGCCGGGGCCGCCGTCTTCGCGGTGGCCTTCGCGCTGTCCGGCCGCGAGCGCGGCTACCGGGTCGTCGCGGCGGTCTTCCTGCCGCTGGAACTGGGCCTGAGCGCCCTGTTCGACCTCGCCCAGTCCACCTGCCCCTCGCTGCCGCCCGGCGCCGCCCGCGGTCTCGAACCGCTGCTGTGCGGCGGCGGCTCGCTCGGCGGCCTCCTGCTCGGCCACGGCCTCTCCCGGCCGGTCGGGCTCGCCCTGCTGCTGCTCCTGCACACCGCGCTCGCACTGGCCGCCGCGTACTGGCTGCGCAGCGCCGACGCCGCGCTGTCCGGGCTGGCCCGTACGGCGCGGATCCTGGGCGACTTCGCCCGGCGCTTCCCCGCCGCGGCCGGCCACTGGCTGACGCTGCTGACCGCACCGCTGCCGGCCCGTCCGGTGGCGCGGGTGCCGTTCCCCCGGGCCAGCCGGGTGCTGGTCCCCGCCGAGTCCGTCCGGCTCCGGCCCGCCGTCCGGCGCGGCCCGCCCGCGCGGCTGCCGGCGCCCGCCCGCTAGGCGACCCCGCGGACCCTCCCGGTCCCCCGGTCCCCGGCCGGCCGTGCGCCCCCGCGCCCGCACGCCCCGCCAAGAGCACCAGGACGACCTCCACCATGAGCACCTCCCCCAAGAAGAGCACCACCGCCGGCGACCGGAAGGCCGCCCGCCGGGCCGCCACCGAGCGGATGCGCCAGGAGCGCGAGCAGGCCGAGCGCTCGGCCCGGATCCGCCGCCGGGCGGTGGTCGGCACCGCCTCCGCCGTCCTGCTCGCCCTCGCGGCGGGCGTCGCCTTCGCCGTCGGCGGTTCGAGCGGCTCCGGTTCCGGTTCCGCCTCCGGCGACACCGCGGGCCCGCTGGTCGTGCCGGCGAACGCGAGCGGCGCGGACGGCACCGTGGTCACCTACGGCAAGGCGGACGCCCCGCACACGCTGGAGGTCTACGAGGACTTCCGCTGCCCGTTCTGCGAGCAGCTGGAGACCACCACCGGCCCGGCCGTCCAGCAGCTCGCCGACGCGGGCAGCTACAAGATCGAGTACCACCTGGCGACCTTCCTCGACCAGGGCCTCGGCGGCAAGGGCTCGCGCACCGCGCTGGCCGCCGCCGGCGCGGCGCTGAACGAGGGCGTGGACAAGTTCAAGCAGTTCCACGACGTGCTCTACGCCAACCAGCCGGAGGAGCGCGACGACGCCTTCGCCGACGTCAACCACCTGCTCGACCTGGCCGACAAGGTGCCGGGCCTGAAGACCGACGGCTTCGTCAAGGCGGTCCGCGAGGGTACCTACCTGCCCTGGGCCGGCCAGGTGAACAAGGCCTTCGACAAGAGCGGCGTCACCGGCACCCCGACCGTCCGCCTGGACGGCAAGAAGCTCGACGTGTTCGCCGGCGGCAAGGCCGTCTCGCCCGAGCAGTTCACCGCGATGGTCAAGCAGGTGACCGGATGACGGCCCCGTCCCCCGTCACCGCCCCCGCCGGCACCCGGCCCGGGTACGGCGCGAGCCGCCCGTTCGCCCTGCTGCTGGTGATCGGCGGCGCGCTGGGGCTGTTCGCCTCGGCGGTCCTCACCCTGGACAAGATCCGGCTGCTGAAGGACCCGTCCTACGTCCCGAACTGCAACATCAATCCGATCATCAGCTGCGGCTCGATCATGCGCAGCGACCAGGCCGAGGCCTTCGGCTTCCCGAACTCGCTGCTCGGCCTGGCCGGCTTCGCCGTGGTGATCGCGATCGGCGCCGGACTGCTGGCCGGCGCCACCTACCGGCGCTGGTTCTGGCTGGGCCTCCAGGCCGGGACGGTCTTCGGCATCGGCTTCGTGACCTGGCTGATGTACCAGGCCCTGTACCGGATCGGCGCGCTCTGCCCCTTCTGCATGGTGGTGTGGGCGGCGATGATCCCGCTGTTCTGGTACACCACCCTGCACAACCTGCGCACCGGCATCGTCCCGGTCCCCCGCGCCCTGCGCCCTGCCGTCCGCGAGGCGGCCCGCTACCACTGGGCCGTCCCGGCCCTCTGGTACGCGGTGATCGCCCTGCTGATCCTCAACCGCTTCTGGTACTACTGGTCGACCCTGCTCTGACCCCCGCGGTTTCCGACGCCCCGCGGCGCCGTCCCCGTTGGCGGGGGCGGCGCCGCGGCCCGTGTCAGGCGGTGCCGAACTCGTAGGCGGCGACCTCCGCCAGCAGGGCGGCGCGTCGCTCCTCGGGCAGGAAGGAGGCCCGGAAGGAGTTGGCGGCGAGCAGTCGCAGGGTGTCCTCGTCCAGGCCGAGCGCCTCGGCGAGGGCGTCGAAGTTGTCGCCGACGTAGCCGCCGAAGTAGGCCGGGTCGTCGGAGTTGACGGTGGCCAGCAGGCCGGCCGCGAGGATCGCGGGCAGCGGGTGGTCGGCCAGGGTGCCGACGCAGCGCAGCCGCACGTTGGAGAGCGGGCAGAGGGTGAGCGGGATCCGCTCCCGGACCAGCCGCTCGACCAGCGCCGGGTCCTCCAGGCAGCGCAGCCCGTGGTCGATCCGCTCCACCCCGAGCACGTCCAGCGCCTCGGTGATGTAGGCGGCCGGGCCCTCCTCCCCTGCGTGCGCGACCCGGTGCAGCCCGGCCTCGGCGGCCCGCCGGTAGACCTCGCGGAACTTGGCCGGCGGGTGGCCGACCTCGGCGGAGTCCAGGCCGACCCCGGTGATCCGCCCGCCGAACCAGGGCCGGGCGGCCTCGAAGGTCTCCAGCGCCGACTCGGCCGACTCGTCCCGCAGGAAGCACATGATCAGCCGGGTGCTGATGCCGTGCCGCTGCTCGGCCCGGTCCAGCGCCCGCCCCAGCCCGTCCACGACGACCGGCAGCGGGATCCCGCGCGCGGTGTGCGCCTGCGGGTCGAAGAAGATCTCCGCGTGCCGCACCCCCTGCGCCGCCGCCCGCGCCAGGTACGCCTCGGCGAGCTCCTCGAAGTCCTCCTCGGTCCGCAGCACCGACATCAGCGCGTAGTACAGGTCGAGGAACGACTGCAGGTCGCCGAACGCGTACGCCCGCCGCAGCTCCTCGGCATCCGCGAACGGCAGCTCCACGCCGTTGCGCCGGGCGAGCGCGAACGCCAGCTCGGGCTCCAGGGTGCCTTCGATGTGCAGGTGGAGTTCGGCCTTGGGAATTGCCATCGACGCCTGTCCGGTGGTTTCGGTACGAATACGAAGGTTTCATCCTACGTTTTTCCCGCCCGTGTCCGAAGCCGGGCGGCCTCCGCGCGGCCCTGCCGGGGCCGAACTGGTGTACCGGCGGGCGCGACGGGGCACCGGGTACTAGGGGGGTTCCCGTCCGAGGAGGCAGTGGACATGGCGCACCCCGACACCGCGCACGCCAGGCCGGAGGGCATCTCCCCGCACGCCCTGGGCAACGACACGCTGCTGCACGAGCTGGAGCAGTTGCACCGGACCAGGCACGAGACCTTCCTGTACGGGTCGGAGGAGGCCCTGAAGCGGCACACCCTGCGCACCGGGCAGCTGGAGGCCGAGTACCTGCACCGCTTCCCCAACCGGCTGGTCACCGCCGGGAGGACCAGGGCCGGCGCCCGGGCCCGCGACGCGGCGGCCCGGGCGGAGGCACTGCCGGAGTAGGCCCGGGCCGACCGGCCGAGCGGGACCGTCCGCCGGGACACGCCGGGCGGGGGTGGTACCCGGGGCGCGGGCGGTGGGCCAGGGTGGGAGGACCGACACCTCCACCCCCGCGCACCCCTGGGAGGGGCCCCGATGCCCATCGCAAGCGTGAACCCGGCGACCGGCAAGACCCTGGAGACCTTCGAACCGCTGGACGCGGCCGGCCTGGAACAGCGGCTGGCCCGCGCCGAGGCGGCCTTCCGCACCTACCGCACCACCTCCTTCGCCCAGCGCGCCGGGCTGCTGCGCCGCGCCGCCGAACTGCTCGACGAGGACCGCGAGAGCGTCGCCCGCACCATGACCGAGGAGATGGGCAAGCCGATCGCCGCCGCCCGCGCCGAGGCCGCCAAGTGCGCCAAGGCGATGCGCTGGTACGCCGAGAACGCCGAGGCACTGCTCGCCGACGAGCACCCGGAGCCGGCCGACGTGGCCGACGCCGGGGCGGCCCGCGCCTATGTGCGCTACCGGCCGCTGGGCGCGGTCCTGGCGGTGATGCCGTGGAACTTCCCGTTCTGGCAGGTGGTGCGGTTCGCCGCGCCCGCGCTGATGGCGGGCAACGTCGGGCTGCTCAAGCACGCGTCCAACGTGCCGCGGACGGCGGTGGCGCTGGAGGAGCTGTTCCGGCGGGCCGGCTTCCCGGAGGGCTGCTTCCAGACGCTGCTGATCGGCTCGGGGGCGGTGGAGGCGGTGGTCCGTGACCCCCGGGTGGCCGCGGTGACGCTGACCGGCAGCGAGCCGGCCGGGCGGGCGGTCGCGGCGGCGGCGGCCGACGAGGTGAAGAAGGCGGTGCTGGAGCTCGGCGGAAGCGACCCGTACGTGGTGATGCCGAGCGCGGACCTGGACGCCGCCGCGGCCACCGCCGTCACCGCGCGGGCGCAGAACAACGGGCAGTCCTGCATCGCCGCCAAGCGGTTCATCGTGCACACCGAGGTCTACGACCGGTTCACCGCCGCGTTCACCGCCGCCATGGCGGCGCTGCGGGTCGGCGACCCGATGGACGAGGCGACCCAGGTCGGCCCGCTGGCCAGCCGGCAGGGCCGGGACGAGATCGCCGAGCTGGTCGAGGACGCCCGGGCGCACGGGGCCCGGGTGGAGTGCGGCGGGCGGCGTCCTGAGGGCCTGGACGCGGGCTGGTTCTACGAGCCGACGGTGCTGACCGGCATCACGCCGCGGATGCGGATCCACCAGGAGGAGACCTTCGGCCCGGTGGCCACGGTCTACCGGGCGGCCGACCTGGACGAGGCGGTGGCGCTGGCCAACGACACCCCGTTCGGGCTCAGCTCCAACGTCTGGACCGAGGACCCGGCCGAGCAGGAGCGGTTCGTCCGGGACATCCAGGCGGGCGGGGTGTTCTTCAACGGCATGACCGCCTCGCACCCGGCGCTGCCGTTCGGCGGCGTCAAGCGCTCCGGCTTCGGCCGCGAGCTGTCCGGCCACGGCATCAAGGAGTTCTGCAACGTCACCACGGTGTGGATCGCCTGAGCCCGCTCCCCTCGCGCGACCTGTGCGCCCCCGGCCGGGGCCGTGCGCCCCGGCCGGATCCGGCCAAGTTCGGGCACGGCCGATTGCCTGATTTGCCCGTTTACCCGGGATCCGCCGCCCGAAAGGGAACCCACCGCCCTTCACGCGACCCGGACAGACCCTCCACAGAAACCCCTTCGACAACGAACAGCTGTGAATTATTGATCTAATATTCAGAACATTTTGGCGACATAATTTCCGATGGCCGAAGAAAGGCGGGCCGGACCGGCCGGTATATCGCCGCCGACGCATTTCCCGATAAGTTCCGTAACGACCGGCCGGAGGGCCGGTCACCACGGGAAGGAAATGCGATGAATCTCCTCCAGCGCACCGTCGCCCTCGTCGCCTCGACCGCAGTCCTGGCCGGCGGCGCGACCGTTCTGGCCGCCGGCCAGGCGAGCGCCGCCACCAGCGAGATCACCCTCCAGAACGTCGCCACCAGCCGCTACCTGGACAGCAACGGCAACGGCAACGTGTACACCCTCCCCGGCAACGGCGGCTCGTACCAGCGCTGGTACTCCAGCGACCTGGGCGGGTCGACCTTCACCCTGCGCAACAAGGCCACCGGTTTCTGCCTCGACTCCAACGGCAACGGCAACGTCTACGCGCTGAGCTGCAACGGCGGCAGCTACCAGAAGTGGGTCCGGGGGAACGGCCCCTACGGGCACACCTACCGGAACCTCGCGACCGGCCTCTACCTGGACAGCAACGCCAACGGCAGCGTCTACACCCTGGGCGGCAACGGCGGCTCGTACCAGCAGTGGAGGTGAATGCCAGTCAGATCGGTGATCATCAATCCAGCATGGTGATCTGACGATCAGACAGGAAATGAGTGCCCTCCCCGGCGCCTCAATCGCCGGGGAGGGCTTCTCCATGCTACGGTGCCCGCCCGGGGGCCGACACGCCCGGCGGCGTTCGCCCGTGGCTGAACCTGCCCGCCACCCCGAGGCGTCGAACAAGAATCGGCCACAGACCACTCGCACCCGGAACGACGGGGATGTTCAGTGACAATTAGTACACTCACATCAGCACTTCAACGCAGGACGGAGGGTGACGAACCGTCGAGCGCGGTGTCTCCCGCCGATCGGCGGGTGCGATTCATCCCCTGGGCGGTCGCCCTCACCCTGTTCCTGGTCTACTCCTTCTTCACCATTCGCCGTCATGAACTCCTGCTCACCAGCGGATACGACCTCGGGATCTTCGAGCAGGGCGTGCGCGGCTACGCCGAGGGCCGCGGCCCGATCGTCGAACTCAAGGGCCCCGGCTTCAACCTGCTGGGCGACCACTTCTCGCCCGCCCTCGCCGCCCTCGCCCCGTTCTACTGGCTCTGGCCCTCCGCGAAGGTCCTGCTGCTGGCCCAGTCCGCCCTGGTCGCCGTCGCCGCCGTGCCGATCACCCGCTGGGCACTGCGCGAACTCGGACCGGTCGCCGCCGGGGTCACCGGCCTCGGCTACGGGCTCTCCTGGGGGCTGGCCTCCGCCCTCGGCTTCGACTTCCACGAGATCACCTTCGCCGTCCCGCTGATCGCCTTCTCCGTCGTCGCGCTCGGCGAACGGCGCTGGATCGCCGCCCTCGCCTGGGCCGCGCCACTGGTCCTGGTCAAGGAGGACCTCGGCATCACCGTGGCCGCCGTCGGCGCCTACATCCTGTGGCGCGGCGACCGGCGGGTCGGCGTGGCCGGCATCCTCCTCGGCGTCGGCTCCTCGCTGCTGGAACTCCTGGTGCTGCTCCCGGCGATGAGCCCGGGCGGCAGCTTCGCGTACTGGGACAACCTGAGCGGCGGCTCCGGCGGGCGGAACCTGCTCACCCTGCCGCTCGACCTGGTCACCCCCGGCGAGAAGGTCACCACCGTCCTGCTGCTGCTGGCACCGACCGTGCTGCTGGCCGCCCGCTCCCCGCTGATGATCGTCGCCCTGCCCACCCTCGGCTGGCGGCTGCTCTCCAACAACCCGGCCTACTGGGGCACCAACTACCACTACAGCGCCGTCCTGATGCCGATCGTCTTCGCCGCCTTCGTCGACGTCCTGGTGAAGGCCCGCGGCCGGCAGGGGCTGCTGCCCCGCTGGATCGCCCGCGCGGCACTGCCGGTCAGTCTGACGGTCACCCTGGCACTGCTGCCGGGCTTCGCGTTCGGGCAGCTCTTCTCCACCGAGCTGTGGCGGACCCCGGCCCGGGTCGAGGCCGCCCGCTCGGTGCTCGCCACCGTCCCGGACGGCGCCCGGGTCTCCGCGTCGAACCGGCTGGTGCCGCAGCTGACCAACCGCTGCGAGGTCATCGTGTTCGGCTGGCCGCAGAACTGGTCAACGGCCGAATGGATCGTGGTCGACGAGGGGCAGCCGATGGGCTGGCCGATGTCGCCCGACCGCGAGCGGCAGGAGCTCGCCACCGTCAAGCGCAGCGGCTACCAGGTGGTGCGCAGCGACCACGGCATCACGCTGCTGAGGCGGGCACCCGGCACCGTCGCCCCGGCGGCGGCCGACGCACCGCCGCCCGCCAGTCCCGGAGCCGGCTGATCCGGCGCCCGCCGCCCCGCGGCCCGCCCGACCAGCAACCCTCGCCCCCGCCGCCGACCACCTCAGGGATCCCGTGCCAGTCGAAACCGGGCTCAGCCCGTCCACCCGCCAGAACCGTCCGCTGCTGCCGCGCGTCGTGCGCCCGCCCGCGCCCGGCGCCGCCGCGCTCTCCGGCCGCCGGACCGCCGTACTGACGCTGCTCTGCTTCGCCGTCACCGCGGCGTGCGGGCTCCAGCAGTGGTCGGCGGTCCTGCTGGGCGGCTTCGACCTCGGCATCTTCCACCAGGGTGTGGCCGGCTACGCGCACTTAGGGCTGCCGATCTCGCCGGTCAAGAGCTACCACCACGAGTTCCCGCCCGCCTTCTCCCTGCTGGGCGACCACTTCTCGCCGATCCTGGCCGCGCTCGCACCGCTCTACTGGATCTGGGAGGACCCGCGCACCCTGCTCCTCGGACAGGCGCTGCTGCTCGCCGCCGGCGTCCCGCTGATCCGCCGGATCGCGGTGCGCTGCTTCACTCCGCCGACCGACGGCAGCGGAACCGACAGCACCGGGACGGGCACCGCCGACGGGGACCCGGCCGGGACCGACCCCGCGCGACTGCGGACCGTACGCCTGGTCGCCGACCTGGCCGGCCTCGTCTACGGCCTCGGCTGGCCCCTGCTCGCCGCCGGCCGGGGCGGCTTCCACGAGGTCGCCTTCGCCGTCCCGCTCACCCTGCTGATGTTCGAACGCGGCCTGGCCCGCCGCTACGGCACCGCCGCCCTCGCCGCCGCCCTGCTCTGCCTCACCAAGGAGGACCTCGGCCTGCTGGTCGGCATGTACGGCCTGGTCCTGCTCTGGCGCGGCCGCCCGCGCGGCGACCGGCAGGGCGAACGGGCCGGGGACCGGCGCACCCTCGCCTACGGCGCGGGCCTGCTGATCGGCGGCCCGCTGGCCTCCGCGCTCGCCATCGTGGCACTGATTCCCGCGATGGGCGGCCAGCCCGACTACTACTGGGTGTACGGCCCGCTCGGCCCGGACGCCGGGACCGCGTTCGGCAATGTGCTCGGCGACCCGCTGCTGCTCGTCCAGGTCGCCACCAACGCCACCGTCAAACCGCTGCTGCTGCTCTGGCTGTTCGGCACCCTGCTGCTGCTGCCGCTGCGCTCCGCCACCACGCTCTGCCTGCTGCCGCTGCTGGCCGAACGCGTCCTGTCGGACAACCCCAACCACTGGTCGATCGCCCACCACTACGACGCCTTCCTGTGGCCGGTGCTGCTCACCGCCACCCTGGAGGCGCTCGGCCGCCTGCACGCCCGGGGCGGGCTCCACCGGCGCACCGGCTACGGCCTGGGCACCGCGGCGGTCGCGATCTCCCTGGTCAGCAGCCTGGCGCTGGGCGGGATCAGCCTGCTGACCCCGGCCTTCTGGCGCCCCTCCGCGAGCAACACGGCCCTGGTCCGGGGCGCCGCGCAGATCCCGGACGGCGCCCTGGTGGAGGCCGACAACCAGGTGGTGCCGCGACTGGTCGGCCGCACCGACGTGGTCCTGGTGGACGGCGTGCCGCGCGGACGCGACTACGTCCTGATCCGCTCCGACACCCGGACCTTCCCGTTCCAGACCTCGGCCGAGCAGGCCGAGCGGATCGAGCTGCTGCTGGCCCACGGCTACCGGCAGGTCTGGGGCGAGCACGGGGTGGTGCTGCTGCACCGCGAGAGCGACGAGCCGGTGCCCGGCGCCCGGGTGCCCGACGACAGCAGCACGCCGGTCAAGGAGATCGTCCCCTCCGACGTCGGCCACAACCTCTTCAAGGGCTGAGCCCGGGGGTTCCCGTCCGACCGAGCCGCTGCTCGGGGACGGGAACCCCTCGGGGGACGGTCAGGTGGCCATCCGGTGGCGGCCCCGGCCGGGCGTGGCCCACCGGGCGACGACGCCGACCAGTGCCAGCACGGTGACGCCCCAGACGATGCTGAAGATGATCAGCCACGTCAGCGAGGCCTGGGTGCCGATGGCGCCCAGGCCGAACGAGAGGCCGACCAGGAAGACCACGGCTGTCGGGGAGAGGCTGCACAGCCAGTGCCAGGCCCGGTGCGCCGGGCTCGGGTGGGCGGGCGCGTCGGGGCCGGTGTCCTGCGCCTTGTAGGTGATCAGGTCCATCGGGAATCGCCTCCGGGGGTGAGGGGGGAGGTCACGAGGCCTTCCGGGGAGTGGCGGGCTTCCGGGTCGTGGTGGTGGTCGTGCTCTTCTGCGCGGTCGTGCTCTTCCTCGCGGCCGTGCTCTTCTTCTCGCCGCTCGCGGGCTTCTGCGCGGTGGCGGACTTCTTCGCGGTCGTGGACTTCTTGCTCGTGGCGGCCGTCGTCTTTGTCGCCGTCGTCTTTGTGGCCTTCGTGGCCGTTGTGGCCTTCGTGGCCGTCGTCTTCTTCGCGGCGGCACGCCTGCGCGGCGGCGGCTGCTCCTCGGCCGGCTCGGCCTCCGCCTCCTCCGCCTCGGCGTGGGTCCGGTCCGGATGGGCGTCCTTGGCCCGCCGCAGACTGCTGCGCAGCGCCTCCATCAGGTCGATGACGTTGTCCGGCGCCTCCCCCGCCTCCTCCTCGTGCGGGACCTCGACCCCCTGCAACCGCGCCTCGATCACCTGCTGGAGCGCCTGCTGGTAGTCGTCGTGGAGCTGCTCCAGGTCGAAGTCCTCGGACAGGGTCTCCATCAGCGAACGCGCCATCCGCAGCTCCTGCGGCCGGACGGTCACGTCCTCCTCGGGCGCGATCCCGGCCGCCGGGCGGACCTCGTCGGGCCAGATGCAGGTCTGGAGCACCAGGGTGCCGTCGTGCACCCGGAGCACGGCCGGGGACTCCCGGCTGCGCAGCGCGATCTTGGTGACGGCGATCTGCCCGGACTCGACCAGCGCGTCGCGCAGCAGCGCGTAGGGCTTGGAGGCTGCCTTGTCGGCGACGCCGACGTAGTAGGCCTTGGAGAACATCAGCGGGTCGATCTCGCCCTCGTCGACGAAGGCCAGCACGTCGATGATCTTCTTGCTGGGCAGCGGCAGGTCGGCGAGGTCCTCGTCGGTGAGCGTGACCGTGCGGCCGTCCGGGGACTCGTAGCCCTTGGCGATCTCCGCGTACGGGACCTCCTTCTCCTCCTCCTCGCAGTACCGCTTCATCCGCACCCGCCCGCCGTCCTTGGCGTGCACCTGGTGCAGCGGGACGTCGTGCTCCTTGGTGGCGGAGTACAGGTGGACGGGGATGGAGACCAGGCCGAAGCTGATCGTCCCCTTCCAGGTGGTCTGCATGGGGTCGCTCCTTCCCGGAGCATTCCCGGAGCCTGCCCGGAGCCGTCCCGGTGGTTCACACCGTGGTTCACGCGCGGGGTCGCGCCGGCCGGGGCGCCCGGCCCCGGAGATTCCCACTCTGCCCGGGTTCGCCCCGATCGGCCACCTGCCGTCGACCGGCGGACAATGGACGGCGGAACGGAGGTGAACACACCGTGCGCGACATCGATCCGTCCCCGCCGCCGGACACCACGACGTACCGGGTCCGCTACGCCCTGGCCGGCAGCCCGGGCGTACGGCTCGCGGAGGTCACCCTCATCCCGGGCCACTCCCGGGAGAGCGACATCCCGGCCCTCCTGGACGCCCGGCTCCACCGCCGCCCGGACGGCCGCCGGATCGTCCTCCTCGATGTCACCGAGGCCTGAACCCGCCCGGCGCTCGGGCCGATGCCGGGCCGACGCCCGGGCCGACGCTCAGGCCAGGGCCGACGCTCAGGCCCGGAGCGAGGCGAGCGTGACGAGGGTGATGTCGGACGGGGCGCCGACCCGTACGGGCGGGCCCCAGGCACCGGCACCACGGGTGACGTAGAGCTGGGTGTCGCCGTACCGCTCCAGGCCCGCGACGGTCGGGTTGGCCAGCTCCGCCACGAAGTTGCCCGGCCAGAGCTGCCCGCCGTGGGTGTGCCCGGACAGCTGGAGGTCGACGCCGTGCCGGACCGCGTCGTGGATGGTGACCGGCTGGTGCGAGAGCAGGACGGCGGTGCGGGCCGGGTCGCGGTCCCCGAGCGCCCGGCCGAAGTCGGGGCCGTCGCCCTCGCGCTCCCCGGCGATGTCGTTGACCCCGGCCAGGTCGAAGCCGCCGAGCTCGACCCGGGCGTTCTGCAGCGGGTGGACGCCCAGCTCGCGGACGAAGTCCACCCAGGGCGCCGCGCCGGAGAAGTACTCGTGGTTGCCGGTGACGAAGTAGGCCCCGTCGCGGGCCCGCAGCTGCGCCAGCGGCTCGGCGTCCCGTCCGAGCTCGGGGACCGTGCCGTCGACCAGGTCGCCCACGATCGTGATCAGGTCGGGCTTCGCGGCGTTGATGGTGTCGACGATCCGCTGGGTGTGGGCGCGGCCGAGGATCGGGCCGAGGTGGATGTCGCTGACCACCGCGATCCGGTAGCCGTGCGCGGCGGCCGGCAGCTTGGCGAGCGGGACGGTCACCTGCTTGAGCCTCGGCCCGCGCAGCACCCCGTACATACCGGTGCCGACCACGGCCGCCGCCGCGCCGGAGGCCCCGATCGCGACCGCGCGGGCGACGAACAGCCGCCGTTCCGGCGAGGGCGCGGCGGGGGTGGCGGGCTCGTTCACCTCGGGCTCGTCCGAGGCGGGCTCGTCCGAGGCTCGCACGTCCGACGCGGGCTCGTCCGACGTCGGCACGTCCGCCGCGGGCGCGTCCGGAACCGCCGCCCTCGCCCGCGCCGCCCGGGACGGCAGGCGGAGCAGCAGCGGCCGGACCAGCTCCCCGACGGCGAGCCCGAGCAGCAGGTACAGCAGCACCGCGAGCCAGAGGTAGCCGGGCCAGGCGAACCAGCGCTCGACCGCTATCGGGAACGCCCGCCCGCCGACCAGCGCCCCCACCGAGAGCAGCGGCAGGACGAAGGCGAGCACCGTGCCGGTCCGGCGCCAGCGGCCGCCGGGTGCCGAGACGTCGCGCACCAGTCGGCGCCAGAGGTACCAGTGGACGAGGGTCAGCAGGGCGAGCACGAGGAGGACGCCGAGCACCACGAGGACGATCATCACGCCGCCAGTATGTACGGCCGCCCGACAAACCCCCCGGGAGGGCCCCGAGTTGCTGGCGCTGCGTCAGATCTGAGCTTTCCGGGGCACCACTTCACCCGCCCTGACCTGGGCTTTTTCGTCCGCTGAGCGAACAGTTCCCGGTACCTTGTTCCGATACCCGGAGGTAGAGGTTAGGTTGCACCGCAATGCGCGGATCCGTCCCCCACCCTCCGGTGATCGAGCCGAGGGTCGGGCCGCGCCGGAAAGGCACAGGCACCCTCACGATGAGTGCGGACACCACCACCCGGGCCGGATCCCCTCCGCCCCGCGACTCCGCTGACCAGCACGCCGCCGGGCACGGCGGGCCCGGCCACGGCGGCGACGGCCACCTCAAGGCCGGGCTCAAGAACCGCCACCTGTCGATGATCGCCATCGGCGGTGTGATCGGCGCCGGCCTGTTCGTCGGCTCGGGCGCGGGCATCGCGTCCACCGGCCCGGGCATCCTGCTCTCCTACGCGCTGGCCGGTGTGCTGGTCGTCCTGGTCATGCGGATGCTCGGCGAGATGGCCGCGGCCGACCCGCAGAGCGGCTCCTTCTCCGCGTACGCGGACCGGGCGCTGGGCCGCTGGGCCGGCTTCAGCATCGGCTGGCTGTACTGGTTCTTCTGGGTCGTGGTGCTGGCCGTCGAGGCCACCGCCGGCGCGAAGATCCTCAACGGCTGGATGCCGGACGTCCCGCAGTGGGCGTTCGCCCTGATCGTGATGGCCGTGCTGACCGCGACCAACCTGGGCTCGGTCGCCTCCTACGGCGAGTTCGAGTTCTGGTTCGCCGGCATCAAGGTGGTGGCCATCGCCGCCTTCCTGGTGGTCGCCACCCTGGCCGTGTTCGGCCTGCTGCCCGGCACCCACGCCGTCGGCACCACCAATCTGACCGGCCACGGCGGCTTCCTGCCGCACGGGGTGGGCGCGGTCTTCACCGGCATGCTCACCGTCGTCTTCGCCTTCATGGGCAGCGAGATCGTCACCCTGGCCGCCGGCGAGTCCGAGGACCCGGAGAAGGCGGTCAGCAAGGCCACCAACAGTGTGATCTGGCGGATCGGCATCTTCTACCTCGGCTCGATCCTGCTCGTGGTGACCCTGCTGCCGTGGGACTCCGCCGCCGTCAAGGGCAGCCCGTACGTCGCGGTGCTGGAGCACGTGGGCATCCCGGGCGCCGGCCGGGTGATGGACGTGATCGTGCTCACCGCCGTGCTGTCCTGCCTCAACTCGGGCATGTACACCGCCTCCCGGATGGCCTTCTCGCTCGGACAGCGCGGCGACGCGCCCAAGGCCTTCGCGACGGTGACCAAGCGCGGCGTGCCGCGGGTGGCGATCCTGTCCTCGGTGGTGTTCGGCTTCGTGGCCGTCTTCTTCAACTACACCTCCCCCGACACGGTCTTCTCCTTCCTGCTGAACTCCTCCGGCGCGGTGGCGCTCTTCGTGTGGCTCGTGATCTGCTTCTCCCAGCTCCGGATGCGCCGGATCATCGAGCGCGAGATGCCGGAGCGGCTGACCGTTCGGATGTGGCTGTACCCGTACCTCACCTGGGCCGCGATCGGCATGATCGGGTTCGTGATGGCGTACATGTTCACCGACGCCGACGGTCGGAAGCAGATGTACCTGTCGCTGGTCGCCGCGGCCATCGTGCTGGCGGCGTCGGCCGTGGTGGGCCGTCGGCGACGGGCCGCGGCGGAGGCACCGGCATCCTGAGCCGGGGCGCAGTACCGTCCGCGGGCACCGGGCCCGGGAGCCGTTGCGGAGGCTCCCGGGCCCGGTGCCGTTTCCGGCCACCCCCGGCCGCCCAGCCCGGCCCCCCGACCGCCCGGTCGGGAACCTCCGGTTCCGTTCCGTGACCGGACGGACATGACCCGGCGACCCGTCAGCACCTACCCTTCCCCTCATGCGAGATCTTGCAGCGGGGATGGGGTACCTGGCCAAGGGCCAGAAGTGGGTGGCGCGGCACGGCCGCTGGTGGGCGTTCGGGATGATCCCGGCGCTGATCACCCTGGCCGGTTACGTGGTGGCGCTGTTCTTCCTCGGCGGCTGGGCCGGGGACATCGCCGCCTGGGCCACCCCGTTCGCCGACCACTGGTCCTCGTTCTGGCAGGACCTGCTGCGCACCACGCTCGCGGCGCTGGTGTTCGTCGGCGGGCTGCTGCTCTCCGTGCTCACCTTCACGGCGGTCACCCTGCTGGTCGGCCAGCCGTTCTACGAGGAGCTCTGCGAGAAGGTCGACGAGACCGAGGGCGGCGCGCCGACCCCGCCGGACGTGCCGCTCTGGCGCGAGCTGGTGGTGGCGGCCCGGGACAGCCTCTTCGTACTGGTGCGGGCGGGCGGGTTCGGCGTGCTGCTGTTCGCGGCCGGGTTCATCCCGGTGGTCGGGCAGACCGTCGTCCCGGTGCTGGGCTTCCTGGTCTCCGGTTTCTTCCTCACCCTGGAGCTGACCTCGGTCGCCCTGCAGCGGCGCGGTGTGCCGCAGCGGGAGCGGCTGCGGCTGCTGCGCGGGCGGCTCGGGCTGGCCTTCGGCTTCGGCGTGCCGCTGGTGCTGGGGTTCCTGGTCCCGCTGGTGACGGTGGTCGCCATGCCGGGCGCCGTCGCCGGGGCGACCCTGCTGGCCCGCGACCTGGTGCCGGTCGAGGAGGAGCCCGAGACGGACGAGGACCCGGCGGAGGGCGATCCGGCGAACGGGGAGACCTCGGGCCCGCCGGACGTCCCGGACCTGCCGGAGTACCGGGCGCAGCAGCCCGCAGCGGCCAACCCCTACGCCGAGAACCCGTACGCCGAGAACCCGTACGCGGGCAACCCGTACCCGGATGGCTCCTACGCCGGTGCGCCGCGGCCCGCGGAGCCGAACCCGTACCGGAGCGCGTGACCGGACCGTCACACCGCGTGCGGATCGCCGCCCCCGCGTGTGAGGCCCCCCACAGGGCTCCGAGGATCCACTACCGCCGATAGTGGTGGGCTGCGCGGCGGCCCGCCACCCCCGGCCCGGGCCCGACGGCCCGACACCCGGCCGGGGCGGTGGACCGGCCGTCACGAACCCGAAGAACGCAGGCGGTCGACCGGTTCGGGTCGATCGTTCGTCGACGATCCCCGGGGCCGTCCCATCGATTCATCAAAACGGACAAATACCATCGAAGCGCCCGCCATCGGTCGGGCGCTTCGCCGTTTCGGGCCCCTCGTGCCACTACCGACCGTAGTAGCCCGCGCCTTTGCCGCCCGTGCCGGGCTCTGCCAAGAATGGTCCGTCGCCAGGCAGCGCGGCCGGTCCCCCCGCCGCGCAGCTCCCGCCGCCCCGCACCTTCGCCGGGGCGCACGCACACCACGGCCGTCCCGTACGCCACCACGGGCCGCTCCCCCGAGCGGGCCCCGTGTGATGCCCGGCGCCCGCGCCGCCGCCCCGCCCGGGGCCGGCACGCCCCGACGGCCACCCAGGCCCTGACGGCACCCCGACGGAAAAGGATTGTCCGCTCCATGCAGCTCAGCCATGCCCGCCGCAACTCGCTGATCACCGGTATCGCCACCCTCGTGGTGGCGAGCGCGGCCACCGCCGCCCTCGCCATCCCGGAGAGCGGGACCGCCGTCGCCGAGGCGCCCGTCGCCGCGGTGGCCGCCGCCACCGGCGGGATCTCGGCGGACGCGCAGGCCGCCGCGCAGGCGCAGGCCGAGGCGGACGCCAAGGCCCAGGCCGACGCCCAGGCCGCCGCGCAGGCCGAGGCGGACGCCGCCGCGGCCGCCGCCGCTGCCGCGCAGGCGCAGGCCGATGCCCAGGCCCAGGCCGACGCGCAGGCCGCGGCGAAGGCCCAGGCCGACGCCAAGGCAAAGTCGGACGCCGCCGCCTCCCGCTCGCAGGAGCGCTCCGCACTGAACAGCAAGCCGGCCTACTCCGGCAGCCCGCGCGAGATCGCCGCCCAGATCGTCCCGGCCGGCCAGCTCCAGTGCTTCAACAACATCGTGTCCCGCGAGAGCAGCTGGAACGTCACCGCCACCAACGCCTCCTCCGGCGCCTACGGCCTGGTCCAGGCCCTGCCCGGCTCCAAGATGGCCTCGGCCGGCTCCGACTGGCGCACCAACCCGGCCACCCAGATCAAGTGGGGCCTGGACTACATGAACTCCCGCTACGGCAGCCCGTGCGGCGCCTGGGCGTTCTGGCAGTCCCACCACTGGTACTGAGCCGACCCCGGCACCCCGCCGACCCCGGCACACCTCCGAGCCCGCAGGCCCCCGCCTGCGGGCTCGGCCGCGTTCGGGGCCCGGCCGGGACGCGGGCGCGCGCCTCAGGCCCGCCGTCCGCCGGGAGCACCGGGGCCGCCCGGGCGCCCCCACAGCGCCTGGCGCAGCAGCGGCAGATAGGAGCGCGCGATTTCATCGGCCGGCAGCGCGGCGAGCGGTTGGAGCCGCAGCACGTAGCGGGCCATGATCAGCCCGGCCAGCTGGGTGCCGAACAGGCAGGCTCGCCGACGGGCGTCCGCACCGCCGAGCCGGGCCGCGACCAGGTCCACCATCTCGCGCTGCACCACCTCTCCGACCAGCAGCGCGACCGCCGGATCCAGCGCCGAGCCGCCGATCATGGCACGCAGCGGGCCCGCGCTGTCGGGGGCGTCCCAGACTCCGAGCAGCAGCCGCAGGGCGCGCTCGGGGAAGGTCTCCAGCTCGCCGTCCAGCGCCCCGGCCAGCAGCACCGCCGGGTTCCCGGTGAGGGCGAGGGCTGCCCCGAACAGGCCCTTCTTGCTGCCGAAGTAGTAGCTGACCAGGGCGAGGTCCACGCCCGCCTCGGCGGCCACCGACCGGAGCGTGACCGCGTGGTACCCCTCGGCCAGGAAGCGGCGGCGGGCGACGGCGAGGATCTGCTCCCTGGCCCCGGAGTTCCCGCTGCGCCGGCCCCGGCGGGGCGCCGTCTCTTCGGCCGCCGTCTCTTCGGCCGCTGCCCCTCCGCCCGCCGTCGCTCCACCCGCTGTCTCTCCGGCCGCCGTCCCGGAAGAATTCATCATGGTTGAAATGCTAGCCGCAGCGCGCCCACGCTGGTCGGGCACCGACCGACCAGCGTGAGGAAGTCCCGTCATGCCCGCCACCGCCGCGCCCCCGGACCGGGCGGCCGCTCCCGCCGCCGCGGACCGCCGTCACCGCGCCGTCCTCCTCGTCACCTGTCTCGCGCTGGCCACCGTGGTCGCCGCGATGGCCTCGCTCAACGTGGCCCTGCCGGACATCGCCCGCGCCACCGGCGGCAGCCAGACCCAGCTGTCCTGGATCATCGACGCCTACAGCCTGGTGTTCGCCGCCCTGCTGCTGCCCGCCGGCGCCATCGGGGACCGGTTCGGGCGGCGACGGGCGCTGCTGGTGGGCCTGGCGCTGTTCGGCGCCGGTTCCGGGCTCGCCGCGCTGACCACCGACCCCGGCGCCCTGATCGCGCTGCGCGCCCTGCTGGGCGTCGGCGCGGCGCTGGTCATGCCGGCCACCCTGTCGACGATCACCAGCACCTTCCCGCCGGAGCGGCGGGCCCGGGGCGTCGCCGCCTGGGCGGCGGTCGCGGGCGCGGCGGCGGTGCTCGGCCTGTTCGCCACCGGCATCCTGCTGGAGCTGTGGTCCTGGCCGTCGATCTTCGTCCTGAACGTGGTGCTCGCGGTCCTGGCCCTGGCCGGCACCCTGCTGTTCGTCCCGGAGTCCGCCGAGCCGGACGCGCCCCGGCTGGACGTCGTCGGCGCCCTGCTGGCGGTGGCCGGGCTGGGCTCCCTGGTCTACGCGGTGATCGAGGCGCCGGTCCGGGGCTGGGCCGACCCGTGGACGCTCGTCGGCGCGCTCGCCGGGCTGGCGCTGCTGGCCGGCTTCGTCCGCTGGGAGCTGCGGCGGCGGCACCCGCTGCTGGACCCCCGGCTGTTCCGCGAGCGCCGGTTCGCGGCCGGGACGCTGTCGATCACCTGCCAGTTCTTCGCCTTCTTCGGCTACCTCTTCGTGATCATGCAGTACCTCCAGCTGGTCCGGGAGCGCAGTGCGCTGGCGGCGGCCGTCGCGCTGCTGCCGATGGCGCTCGGGATGATGCCCGCCGCCCGGCTCAGCCCCCGGCTGACCGACCGGTTCGGCGCGCGCGGCCCCTGGGTCGCGGGCCTGCTGCTGATCGCGGGCGCGCTGGCCTCGCTCGGGCTGCTGGACGCCGACAGCTCCGGGTGGCTGGTGGCAGCCGTCCTGTTCCCGCTCGGCCTGGGCTCCGGGCTCGCCATGACGCCCGCCACCACCGCCATCACCGAGGCGCTGCCGAGTGCCCTGCAGAACGTCGGCTCGGCGATGAACGACCTGGCCCGGGAGCTGGGCGGCGCCCTCGGGATCGCCGTGCTCGGCAGCGTCCTGACGGCCGGCTACCGCGCCCGGGTGGACGTCACCGGGCTGCCGCCGCAGCTCGCCGACGCCGCCCGCTCCTCGCTCGCCGCCGCCTCCCGGTTCGGGCCGCCGGTCGCCGACCGGGCCCGCGACGCCTTCGTGGACGCGATGCACCTGACCGTCCTGACCGCCGCCGGCGTCGTCGCCCTCGCCGCCGTCGCGGTGGCGCTCCTGCTGCGCGGCACGACGACGCGGACCGGCCGCTGAGCGGACCCGCCGGACGCGGCGCCTCCGGGCCGTCCCCGCACCGTCCGGGGGCGGTCCGGGGCTCGTTCAAGGCTCGCCCGACACTCGTCGATGGCTCGTCGACAGCTCGTCAAGGGCTCGTCGGGGGCTCGTTCGAGGACGATTCGCGGTGTTTCGTGGACGGTCCGTTCGGGTGCGGGCTGGCCGAAATCCCAGTGGCCCGGCAAGCGCACGCCGGGCCAGAGTGGGCGTATGGATCAGGTGAGGCTGTCGGACGGGGTCGTCACGCTCACCCCGTTCCGGGCGGCGGACATCGACGCGCACCTGGCGGGCGAGGACGAGCAGCTGGTGCGCTGGCTGAACGGCGGGCCGAGTACCCGGGCGGGCACCGAGGAGTACGTGCGGCGGTGCACCGCGCAGTGGCTGTACCGGGGGCCGGCCCGGGTGTTCGGCATCCGGACCGGGCCGGAGCCGGTGCTGGCCGGCACCATCGACCTGCGGTTCGCGATGCCGCGCCTCGGCCCGGGGCAGGTCAACATCGCCTACGGCCTCTACCCCGCCTGGCGCGGACGGGGCCTGGCGACCCGGGCGGTGCACCTGGTGTGCCGGTACGCGGCGCAGGAGGGCGCGACCGAGGGCGTGATCCGGGTCGACCCGGCGAACACCGCCTCTGCGGCGGTCGCCCGGCGGGCCGGATTCCGGTACTCCGAACGGGTAATGGAGCCGACCGGCAACCGGCTCGACTGGTACCTGCGCGAGCTGGCCGCCGCCCCGGCCGAGCACCCTGTCCCGGCGGCCGGCTGCTCCGTCTGACGGCCCTTCTCCCCTCGGCTCAGGCCCGGCGCCGGGCGGCCGCCAGCACCTCGCCCGCCAGCAGGCCCACCGCGATCGTCGTCACCAGCGTCACCAGCTGCGTCAGGTCACGGAAGCCGGCGATGGGGTGACCACCGGCCAGGTCGGTCAGCCCGCGCATGCCGAGCGAGCCGACGGTCAGGGTGAAGAAGCCGGGCAGCAGCAGGATCAGCCGCGGCGGCGCGGCCGGCCGGACGGCGACCCGGGTCGCGGCGGCGCTGAGCGCGGCCGCGGCGACGAAGGTCCCGGTGACCTCGCCGGCCAGCCAGGTGAACAGCGTCTGCACCGCCACCGTCAGACAGACCAGCAGCAGCAGCGGCGGCCCGAGCCGCAGCGGGATCGCGAAGGCCAGCACGGTGCCGGCCGTGAAGACGATCCAGGCCGTGAACAGCGCCCAGCGCGGCAGGTCCTGCGCCGCGGCCACGTCGAACAGCGCGTGCCGGTCCCGCCCGGTGACGGCGAGTCCGACCAGCACCCCGACGTACAGCTGGAGCAGCAGGAACGCCGCGTAGACCAGCCGTACCGCGCCCGGGGTGATGTGCCCGGCGGCGAGTTCGGCGGCGGCGGCACTCAGATAGTCGCCGGGGACGAAGAAGAACAGCGCGGGCAGCATGATCAGCACCGGCCCGCCGTGCTCCGGGGTCCGGGCGAACACCAGCAGCGCGATCACCGACACCAGGACGGCCGCCACGAACGGCAGCACCGCGCCCAGCCGGGGCCACCGGGACGCCCCGACCGCGAGCACCGCGGTCGCCGCGCCGAGCACGGTGGTGGAGCCGACCTCCCACCAGGTCGGCTGCATCAGCGGGGCGAAGCCGATGGCGAACATCACGATCCCGATCGCCTTCACCCACCAGGGGTACGGCGGCGGGGCCGTGTCGATGGCGGCGAGCCGGGCGGCCGCGGCCGGCAGGTCCAGCCGGCCGGCCTCGATCTCGGCCAGCAGCGGCTTCACGGCGGCGAGCTGGTCGAGCCGGAACACCTCGGGGAACGCCCGGACCGTCACCGTGCCGGTCTCGCCGCCGGCGGTGACGGTCAGCACCGCGCCGTCCGGGACGACCAGCAGGCGCGCCGCGCCGCCGAACGCCCGCGCCGCGCCCTCGACCTCCGGCTCCAGCCGCTGGACACCCTCGCCGCTGTTGCGCAGCAGGACGGTGGTCAGCCGGACCAGGAAGGCGGTGAGCTCGCCCCGCCGGGGCGGCCGCGGCCGCTGCTCCATGCCCGCCTCCGTCCGCGCGCCGCCGCGGCGTCCCCGCGGCATCGCCTCCAGACTGCCCGCCGCCGGCCCGTGCCGCGCGCCGAACCGGCGGCGGGAGACATCCCCGAACGGGGCGTCCGCGAACGGTGCATCGGCAGCGGGGGAGATCGGGAGAGCAGAGGTTCCTGACGTGGACGCGACCGGAGCAGCTGGTGAAGATATGGCGTACGTCCATACGATTTGACAGGTCTTGACCGGATTTACGGACCGTCAGGGCTTTGCCACCGTTCGCAACCGCTCCTACGCTCCGGCGTCATGCCCTCACCTCTGATCAGCGTCGTGATCCCCGCCTACGACCAGCAGAAACAGCTGGCGGACTGCCTGGACTCGCTGCTCGCCCAGTCCTTCCGCGACTTCGAGGTGCTGGTGGTCGCCGACCGTTCCCCCGACTGCCCGGCCCAGCTGGTCGAGCGCTACGCCGCCCGGCACCCTCAGGTCTCCGTCCTCCAGCTCGACGCGGCGGTCGGAGTCGGCTTCGGCCGCAACGCGGGCGCCGCCCGGGCCCGCGGCGAGTACCTGCTGTTCCTGGACGCCGACCACCTGCTCGCCCGCGACGCCCTCAGCTCCTTCGCCGACCACCTGGAGCGGACCGGGCCGGTCGACCTGCTGCTGTTCGGGCACACCCGCCAGCACGCCGGCCGGGACTGGCCGGGCGGCGCCGAGACACTGCTGGCCGAGGCCGGGCCCGAGGTGTTCGGCCCGGCGGACCGTCCGGAGCTGCTGGGCGCGCCACCGCTGATCTGGGACCGCCTGGTGCGGCACGAGCACTGGCGCGAGCAGGCACTGGCCTTCCCCGAGGGCCGCTACGAGGAGATCCCCGTCGTGCACCGGGCGATGCTGACGGCCCGGCGGATCGCCGTCCTGCCGCGCGCCTGTGTGCAGCTGCGCCGCCGCGAGACCGTCCACCCGACCGGCTCGCCGGGGAGCAGCAGCTTCGACCTCTTCGACCAGTACGAGCGGACCTTCGCGCTGCTGGACGAGCTGGACGTCCCCGCGGCCGTCCGCGACGCCCTGTTCACCCGGATGATCCGGCACTACCTGTTCGTCTTCGACCTGGCCGGCTGCGTCGCCCGCGCCGAGCGCCCGCAGTTCTTCCACCGCGCGGCCGAGCACCACCGGCGCTTCCAGCCGCCCGGCCACCGCCGCCCGGGCGGCCGCGAGGGCGTCAAGTTCTCCCTGCTGGCCGGGGGCGCCTACCCGGCCTTCGAGGTGGCCAAGCTCTCCCACATCGCCGCCGGGACCCTGACCGGCGCCTCCCGCCGCCGCTGAGAGCGGGGGCGGGGGGCAGGCCCGACCCGGGGGCGGGGGCGGCG